>JBGPZS010000016.1:0-18984 GCA_041493865.1 Terriglobia bacterium | reverse complement strand
GTCATCACCTCTTACCGTATAGAGCGCCGACGCAGATGGAAGTTACAAGGGACCGAATCCGCCAAACGCCTCCAAAAGCTCCCGCAGGAGACGCTACAGACTTGTAGCCGGGACGGCGCCACCATCACAATTTGCTGGCAATCACGCACGCGCCCAGCATGAACAGATACAACGCTAGAATTCCCGCGCCTGCGATCAGAATCTGCGTCAGCACAGGCCGCTTCCTCAAGTACGCGGTTTGCTCGTAGATCAGGGCAATGGCGGGGAAAAGTGTGTAGCCTACGGCCTCAACCGCCGGGGCAGCGTGGTAGATTTTTCTGAGCGCTATATAGAGAACGGCCATCACGAGCGCGCTCCCCATCATGAACATTGACGCGATCTTCTGGTCGCGCGGGGAAAGTTTTGGTCCGCCGGCCGCGCATCGTTCTAGCATCTGGATGGTCATTGTATCGTCTCCTTGAATCTGTTCGGAAGGTGAAGGTTGAATTTGCGGGTGCAGGTGGGCGTCAATCGCTCCGCCTAACACGTCAAACACCAGGCCCAGGGAAGCGCGCTGTCCCGCCAGCACGGCCGCAAACTCTTCGCCGTAACGCTTCCGCCACCGCGCTGGATACAGCCGGAGCAGCCACCTCATGCGCTGGCCAGCCTCCGCTGCCCGGTACGCGCCACCGCCATCATGGAATCCAGCCGCGCGCGCAATGAGCGTTCGCCCAGGGCGGTCAGCCGGTACGGGTTGCGCCGGTCTTCGCTCTTCAATGGCTCAATGAGTCCGCGCGCCTCCAGTCGGGCCAGGGCGCCGTACAACGTGCCCGGCCCCAGGCGCACGCCGGCAACGGCTTTAATATCTTCCGTCATGGAATAACCGTGCTTGGGTCCATCGGCCAGGCTCACCAGGATCAGCAAGGCCGGCTCGGAGAACCGCCCAAAGTCATCGAGTTCGGCATCGTCTTTGGCTTTTCGCATCATGCATCGCCTCGCGTAATACGCAGTACGTATTACGTATAACGATATATTACGTATAACGTAATAGCGTGTCAAGGAAAATCGCTGATGGTGGCCCGGGGGTTCCCCGGGTGGCGGCTCTCTTGTCGCCCATGGACCCTACCGGGCGATTTTTCGGCTAAATTAATTTGACAGTAACGATAATAATCGTATTAAATCACTAAACGCTGCGGCCGTCCGTTTGCGGATGGCTGCCGGAGTCCTCTCACTATGAAAAACTCTGCTGCCGTAACCAGACGCGAACTTCTTGCCCGCGGCTTGACCCTCGCCGCGGGCGTCACTCTCGCCGGCCTGCCGCTGCGCCTGCATGCCGGCGGATTCGACGACCTCGCAGTGCTCGACGTGGCTTACGCCGGCTCCATGGGCTCAATGATGGAAGGCCCTATTAAAGCGGCTGCGGCGCAGGGCCTGAAGCTGGAATTCCACGGCCGCGCGCAGGGGTCCAGCGCTCTGGCGCAGTTGATCGTCGGCGGCAGCATCCGGCCGGATGTTTTCATCCCCGTCACGCCGGGGCCTGCGCTCACCGTTCTGCGCGCCGGCAAAGCCGATTCCGCGCAGCCCGTCGCCCACACGGAGATGGTGATCGCCTACAGCCCCAAGAGCCGCTTTGCTTCCCGCTTTGAAGCCGCGGCCAAGGGCAAAGAAGAGTGGTGGAAGATCCTGCTGGACCCGGCTTTGCGCTTCGGCCGCACCGATCCCATCACCGATCCGCAAGGCCGCAATATTATCTTCACCATGATGCTGGCCGCCAAAGTGAACAAGCAGGCGGAGCTGGTGGAGAAGGTCCTGGGCCCGGCGATCAATGAGAAGCAGATATTTACCGAGCCAACGGTGATGGCGCGACTGCAGAGCGGCGAACTGGACGCCTCATCGGCTTACAAGATCCAACCGGGTCCGCTCAATCTGCCCTACATACCTCTGCCCAAAGAGGTCAACCTGAGCGGTCAAAACGTTCATGCCGACCATCCGGAGGTGTCCTTGTCCGTTGGTGGGAAGACGTATAACCCCGAGCCGCTCATCTATTATGCTGCGGTCCTCAAGGACGCTCCCAACGCGAAGGGCGCGGCCGCGTTCGCAGAATGGCTTAAAGGCAATGAGGCCCAGGCAATATTCCGCAAGTATAATTACGACCCACCGGGAGATGCCTCTGCGCTTCACGCATGAAAATTGATCGCCGTTGGATTGCGAGGACCTGTGCCGCGCTGTTCGCGCTGGCGTTGTTATATCCATTCACCGCATTGTTCGCGCGCGTCGGCCCTTGGCAGTGGGGCGACGACATCCGCGGCCCGGCTCTCTCTTCCGTTCGCGTCTCTCTCCTGCTCACCGGCTTCGCCATGCTGATCATCGTGGCCGTGGGCACGCCGATTGCAGCTTACATTGCCCGCTGCAAAACGCGCGAACGGCTGTTGTGGCAGGGCGTATTGCTGGTTCCCATTCTGCTGCCGCCCCTGGCCCTGGGCATCTTGCTGACCCTGGCCTTCGGCCCTTACGGCACGGTGGGCGCGGCGCTGGAACATCTAGGCCTGCGCATGACCAACAGCGCTGAGGCTTTCATCATGACTCAGGTTTACGTCGGCATGGGTTATTACGTCCTTGGCGCCGTGGCCGCCTTTGACGCCGTACCCGCAATCCTGCAAAAGCAGGCGGCGCTCCTGGGGCTAACGCCGGCGAAAGTCTTTCTACGCGTCACGCTGCCACTCTCGCGGCTTGGCCTGGCCGTGGCGCTCAGCATCGCCTGGGTGCGTGCCATTGGTGAATTCGGCGCCGTCGTGGTCACGGCTTATTATCCTTCCGGCATGCCCGTACAACTTTGGGTCAATCTGCAGAGCTTCGGATTGCCCGCGGTGATGCCTCTGCTTGTGGTATTTCTGGCGGTCGCCCTGCCTCTGCCCTGGCTGGTGCATGTACTGGCCCAGCGAAAACACCATGCTTAGGGCCCACATCATCAAGAAGCGCCGCGAACTCCAGGTCGATGTCGAACTGGAGTTGGAAGCCGGCAGCACGCTCGGTTTGTTTGGCGCTTCCGGCGCGGGCAAGAGCACGGTGCTGGCGTGCATCGCCGGAATCGAAGAGCCTGACGACGGATCTGTGCAGCTCAACGGTCTCCGCCTGTTTCCGCCCTCGCTGCCGCTGCATCGCCGTCCTCTCGGATACCTGACCCAGGAGCCAGGCCTCTTCCCGCACCTGAGCGTGAGCGAAAACATCAACTTTGGAATTGCAAAAGAAGTTGCCACTACTGCCGGGCAGCGGCAATGGATTGAAACATTGCGTGACCGCCTTCAGCTTGGCCCGCAGTGGAACGCTCCCGCGGCGATGATCTCCGGCGGACAGGCGCGCCGCGTGGGACTGGCGCGAATGCTGGCGCGCAAGCCGCCGCTGGTTCTGCTCGATGAACCTTTTGCCGGGCTCGACCGTCAGCTCGTGCGCGAGCTGATTGACGACTTGGTTTTCTGGGCCCAGACTATCGGCTTCAGCATGATCGCGGTCGACCATCAGGCGGAAGTGCTGAAGCGCCTTTGTCCGCAGCAGGCCATCGTGCTGGAGCAAGGAAAAATCGTGCAGCGCGGCACGTGGAGCCAGATCTACAGCGCGCCGGCAACACCGCTGCTGGGTTCGCTGCTGGCGTCGCTTTGAATGATGGAATAGAAAAGCAAAGCCGCTTTCCGAAGGAGTAGAAGTTATGCGAGGTGTATCGCAACCTAAGCTGTATGCCGTTCGCCACGCCTGCAAGGTGCTGGGTGTGAGTTATCCCGCGCTGAAACAGTGGATTTACAAAGGCAAGATCAAGACGGTTAAGACTCCGGGCGGGCACCACCGCATCCCGGAGACGGAGATAGATCGCCTGCTTCCCACGGTCCCGCAACGCGGGCCCGTGCAAAAGCGCAGAGAGAGCTTCCGAACCATCAGCGGACGCAACCAACTGGTAGGCCGTATTGTTGATTTGAAAATTGAAGGCCTGATGGCGCAGGTCACGCTCTCGATTGCCGGCCAAAAGCTTACCGCCATCATCACCGCCGACGCTGCGCGGGAGATGCGTCTGGAAAAAGGGCAGATCGCCGCGGCGCTGATTAAGTCCACCGAAGTAATGGTCATGCAAACGAGATAGGAATAGAGAGTTCCAAGGCAGCAAGAAAGAAAATGAGCGCCGGCAATGAGAGACCAGCGCCCATGCAGAGGACCCTAACGAGCTAGGGCAAGACGTACCGCAGGCTCACATAATCCATGAACAGATGCGCGTTCTTCGGCGCATTGGGCGCAACAAACCATGGGCTGCGCGTAAGGTAGGATGCTTGATTGATCAGCAACAGCGCCCCGTACTGAGGGTTCTTCCAGAGTGTTTGCGTAATATCCAGGGTTGGCTCCTGGATGGAACGGTTGGCGCTGTTGGCTGAATTGGGCCCGCCAAAACCGATAAATGGTTTGGTCACAGCCGGTGAAGTAGTATCGCGGAAGAAATTGCGCTGGAAGTAGTCAATGCCGTAGTACCCCGCAATCAAGGTCTTCGGCCCGGCCTGGAATTCAAACCCGCTAATGCCCCCTCCAGAGTGAATGAGTGACACGGCGACATCCGTCCCCGCGGCGTTCGGGGCCACTACTGCATCGGCGCCGAGCCCATTGATGTACCTGCCGCCGCCATAGCTCCAGAAAGCGTTTGCCACCAGGCGGAAGTTCTTGAACAGGTCAAACACCGTCGCCACCTGGCCGCCTCCGCCCATCTTCGAGTGACTTACGACCGTGGTCCCACCGACTGGTGTAACGGAAACTTTTGCCGAGGTGAGAAGCCCCATGCCTTCCAGGTGAAGGTGCCTTTTGCCGAAGTCCGTATCATAGGCAATCTTGGACACAACATCCGGAGCCAGGTTCGGCGTTGTTGGCCCGCTGCCCCCGCCGTTTGCGTCAAACTGCCCGGTCAGGACAGTGTTGAACACGGTGGGAAACGTGACCTGGCCGGCGCCGATGAATTGCTGTGGATTTTCAATCCCTACGCCAAGGGCCCAGTGGTCATTCGGATGATAGGCAACCCGGAATTGCCCCGAGCGTGTATAGGGCAAGCCAACCTGAATGTTGCCGTCCTCATTGGTGGTGGTCATCAGGTCTGCCGGCGCCGGTCCAACCCCCACGCGGTTGGGCGTGGTCCAGCCAAACATTTGTCCACCCATGAATTGCCACTTCCCGCGCTTCATGTCCATCCAATACACGCGCAGACGGTCCGTGTGGCCGTTGGTGGAAGCAAACACATTGGTTGCATCGTTGCCGTTGAAGTCCATCTCCATGTAACCGGTAACGTCATTGGCCCCGAACTTTTCCGACACCTTGAGGCTGAAGCGGGAGTATTGCGCGGTGGTGCGAAACTCACTGAGATGGCCCTGGGGAACGTTGCTGAACGGTATGTTCCCGAAGTTCGTGGAAACCACAGAACCTGAGTTGGTAGTGCGGAAGACATTTTCAAAGTCCACGAATCCGCCCGGAGTAAAATCTGCTCCTCCGATCCGGAATGACAACGGACTCTGGGCCGGCCGCTCCGTCTGTTGTGCCCCCGGGGTTGCCTCCGGGGCGTGAGAGGCCGCCGGGTTGGCGGAAGCGTGCAGCGCCGCATCGACCATTTGCAGAGGGGCGTTCGCCGCGTCCGTAGAGGCCTTTTGCTGCGTAGCCAGCTGCTGCCGCAAGGTTTCGATTTCCCGCTGTTGCTGCGCGATGGCCTGCTGCTGCTCGGTTATCTGCTTTTGCTGGGTGGTGATGGCATTGTTCAGCCTGTTCAGTTCTTCCACGATATTGGGTGCGCCTGAATCGGCGCCGGGTCTTTGCGTGGAGGACTGGCCTGACATCAGATTCACAACCAGCACTACGAAACCCGCGATTCTAAGAAATCTCATGGAGTCTGGTCTCCTTCCCTCATTGTTTTGTTGCGTCCCTGAATCCGTTACGCATTGCAGACGCTGTCATCACCTGTGCCCTGTAAGGCAACCGAGGAGGTCGCAATTGACCCCGCCTTGGTCTTGCCGAGTGATTCAGGCCCACGTTTTTATATTGTTGTCTTCGCTATGTCAAATCGCTTATATACGATTTATAGCCAAGAATGGGCTATACTGAGCCATGACCATTTCTGCGAGAAACCAGCTTGAAGGTGTTGTGGAGGACATTCAACTCGGTGGCGTGATGGCCCACGTGACGGTTCGCGTCGGAAAAAATTTGGTGGAAAGCGTCATCACCCGGCGTAGCGCGGAAGAGATGAGCCTGAAAAAAGGCGATACGGTAAAGGCCATTATCAAGTCTACCGAGGTGATGCTGCAGAAAGATTAGCCATCACGCGGATGGCCTTCACCATCCGCACCCAGCGCGCCGGACGCTTGTCCCCCGGCACAACCAGGCGCAACGGACCTGCTGTTTGCGCCAGCGGTTTGCCATCTTCGCTGTCCGCTACCAGCACCTGCAGGTTCCCAATGCTCTCATCCAGTTCAGCAATTGAAAACGTAACCTGATAGCCATCATTGGCGACGACCACAATGCTGGTCGCGAGCGCTTTCCCGCGCAGGTTCTCGCCCGCTGGGACACCCGCCTCTTTCAGCAGATCACGTAACAGCACGCCGCTATACGTGGCCGTCTCTTCTCATGCGCGTTGTTGGCAGAGATAGAAACATGTTTCAGCTGCTTCCAGTCCTGCTCCTGAAACGTGCGTGGGTGTGGAACATCACCGCTGATTTCCAGCCAGGCCTGTTCCGCCTGCTGCGCTGAGACAGCAATCTGCAAAATCAGGCAAATTGTAAGTAGCCGCACGGTTTTCATGGCTCGGAGTATAGCAGGGACAACTGGCAAAAACGATTTATATCGGATTGATATAGCGATAATTACTAGATAAAATCGCCTATACTTGGCATCGGATAGGCAGCCGCCAATCCGTGAGAGGCACGATGAAACTATTTGCAGTTCGCATTGAGAATGATGAAACCATCCTGCTAACGGCCGCAACCGCTGAAGAAGCGCTCGAAAGAGCTGGCCTTCCCGCCTGTCTTCTCCTCCAGATGGCCCCCCAGACAGCCGGGGCTGTCGCTTCGTTGGATCAACGCTACAAGGTAATCGAGGTCGATCACATGTATTTGCGGTTTCGTTGCACACCTGCAGGAGACCTCAATCTGCACGATGCAGACCAAGGGCACATACGAGTGGCTATTCGAGTTGCATCCGAAACTCAGGCTGCTGGCAATGCGGACATAGGTGAGTACCGAATTGTCTGAGGCTTGAACCAACTCTGTCTTATCACCCTGCCCCTCGCGTAAACTGTACTGCCGATATCGTACACGCTGAGGAGTGATGTCCGCAGGCACAGCCCTCCAACCCGCGCGGCAGACCAAGCTCAAGCTGGGCGGGTTTGCGCTGGCCATTGTCTTTGGCCTGGCGTTGCACCTGCTCCCGCTCACCCACGGCCTCACGGCCCCGGCCCGGCTCATTCTGCAGGTCACCGCTTTCACCGTGGCGCTCTGGGTCTTTCAAGTCATCAATCCCGGGTTCGTTTCTGTTCTGATGATGGGGCTGATGCTGCTGGCCGGAGTGCGCCCGCCTTCGGTCTTCAGCGGATTTTCCAGCGGCGGCTTCTGGGTGCTATTGTGCGTGCTCTTTTACGGCTTTGCCATGCAGCAGACCGGGCTGGCGCAGCGCATGTCATATTACGTGCTGGCGCTCTTTCCCGGCACCTACACCGGGGTGATGGCCGCGTTTCTCGTCATTGGTTCGGTGCTGGCGCTGGGCATTCCTTCCATGACCGTGCGCACAGCCATCATGGTCCCCATCGCATGGGCGCTGGTCAAGTCTGTGGGACTGCCGCCGCGCAGCCGCGGTTCAGCGCTCATCATGATCACCTGCGTGGAGATGGCGGTCTTTCCCGGCTGCGCCTTTCTCTACGGATCTCTCTTCGGCCCCGTCGTTGACCAGATCTTTCACGCGCGGCAATTGCCTATCAGCTGGCTCGGTTACGCCCAGGTACTGACGCTGCCGGTGCTGGCCATCTGTGTGGCGCTGATTTTTCTGAACCGGCTGGCGCTGAAGCCGGAAGCTCCGCTCAGCGTTTCATCCAGCTTCGGACGCGAGCGGCTGAACGCGCTGGGAAAAATTACGCGTGGCGAGTTGATCACCGCGGCGGTCGTACTGGGCTCCATCGCCTTCTGGGCAACCGACCGCTATCATCATCTGCCGTCATTCCTGGTGGGGATGTTCGGGCTGTCCGTCTTTGCGCTCTGCGGCATCGTGCGCGACAAAGACATCGGTACAGGTATTTCCTGGCCGCTGGTGCTCTTTATGGGAGGCGTTTTCAGCCTGGCCGGCGTGGTCCAGGAATATAAAGTCACCGACTGGCTTGCCGGCCTGGTCCTGCCTTCGGTCACGCACCTTGTGGGGATTCCCGTGCTGTTTCTTCTAGTGGTTGGGCTGGTGATGTACCTGGCGCGCTTTCTCGATCCCTCCGGCATGCTCGCCATCCCCATGGTGTTTTTGCCTGTGGTGGAAGTTGCGGCCCGCACCGGCATCGCACCGCTGGTGACCATGGCCGCCATTCTCATCACGTCGGTGCCGTTCTGGGCGTCCTATCAAAATATTTGGATGGCAATGGGCGAGAACATTACTGAAGGCCAGGCCTTCACCTCCGGCCAGCGCGCTCGCCTGGCGACGGTCTATGGCTTGGTGGCGCTAGCAGCCCTGGCGCTGGCAGTGGCATATTGGAAGCTGATGGGAATGGTCTAGCCGGCTATTTCCTCCTGTATTCGTAAAAAAAACCTCTACTTCTCCGCGTCATCCCAATTTATGTTGCTCGCCCAGCCTGCATGGAGAGTAACTTCGGGCTTTCGTAAATTATCTGGCTGCTACGTGAGATTGCACCTAATGCAGTTAGGATTGCGATGCCCCCCTTGCCCGCTAGGTGTAAACCGGCAGATCGAGAAAAGAAAGCATTAAAACTAATGAACGTACGGCGAATAGCAATGCTTCTGCTGCTGTTGGGGCCTCTATGCAAGGGTCAGCAAATGCCCCATGAAGAAGAGGTGGTACGAACCACCTATGCCAAACTATCCTATGCCGATGAGATACGGATCATCATGCGTACCATGAACAAGTTAACAGACAAATGGAAAGCAGATGAGCATTCAGCCGATAAAGAAATCGCTTCACGGCTGGATTTTCAACTCTCGGACTTTAAGAGCGGCCCCGTAAGTGAAATTGAAGGCCGAATCATCTCTGAGGTTGCCGGTCTGCCACCTGAAGGTGACACACAAGGAACACTTCGGGTTACCCCGGCCACGTTTAATTACCAGGATTCCACAGGCGTAAAGTCTGGTACCGGGCCTATTGAGTGGACGCTATATGCAGATATCGTTTGGGATACAGCTCCACAACGACGAGGGCCGGGAGATGGATGGCCGCTGGCCGCGGTTCTTGACCTAAAAGAAATGAACGGTCCCTATGCCCGATATGCAACCTACACGGTCACGGTAACATTTCAATCCAAATCGCGAACCTACCATACGGCGGCGCTGTTTGGAAAGAACCCTGACGGCACCGACAATGTGCATTTCCTCGACCTGGTAAGCGGGGCCATGACGCTCGATCTGCTGGCGAAAACGGATATGTCCACCGCACCCTTTAGCAAAACGCCTTTGCGCGATGTACCCTTTGTGCGCAAATGGCTGAATGACAATCCGCAATCGTGCAACGTAAAAGGACACGGAGATGTTTGCTGCAATACGAATACAAAACGGTGCGGTGGCGGAATCTCTCCGATCTCGGCCCGCCCGAGAAATCCGTATCTGGTGCTCGCTGGGTTTCATCCAAAGGCTGTTCCCGTCCGTGGGATGTTCCAGGCTTCTTGCTCAAGTTTCAATTTCGAGACTTTCTACCCTCATGGCAATGGCAATGGAGCTGGGCATGTCAACGGACAGCATACCTTGACTTCCACAGTTGATGGCACTTGCGTTTATTCAGCTCCGGCAGGAATTACCGGGCCTGGCCCCTGCAATGTCGCCTGTACCGCCAATGCGAGTGGGGTGCCGCAGGACTTTGGGACATTGACAGGATTCCTGCCACACTTTCATGTGGGAGGTATGGGGACCAAGTCGGGTCAGGAAGGAGGTAATCAGACTGCACAATGCCAAGGCACAAACGCAGTCAGTTTTCTGGATTGCCTGACAAGTACCTGCTCTGTGACCGTTAGCGTCTCGGGATCATCGAACGGTATTGGAGCAACGATAACCTTCGCCAACTCCTCATTATGGAATGACAATCAGGCTACGGTACATAATTGTCAATCCAGATCAACAGCTCCAACACCCACACCAACTCCGCCGCCACCTCCACCGCCGCCTCCTCCATGCAGCCCGCCGCCATCTGATGAACTGATCGCCGTTACCAATGAGGACCCTGACTGTGAGCCGCTGATTCTGGACATTACTGGAGACGGGTTCAGGCTTACGGATACGATCAACGGAGTTGTTTTTGATATTCGTGCGGATGGGCGTCCACTGCGAATACCGTGGACGGCTGGCGCTACAAATGCCTTTCTGGTTCTTGACCGAAATGGGAATGGAGTGATTGATAACGGCAGCGAATTGTTCGGAAACGTCACACCACAACCGCACACAGCTCTCCGTCCCAATGGCTTTTTGGCAGTGGCTGAGTATGACAAATCAATGGCGGGCGGGAATGGCGACGGCGTGATCGATGAAAACGACGTGATCTTCCCCTACCTGCGCCTCTGGATTGATGACAATCACGATGGGATTAGCCAGCCAAGCGAATTGCACACCCTGCCGGAGTTGGGCGTTTATTCCATCAGCCTCAACTATTCACTTTCAAAACGAACGGACGAGTTTGGCAACGTCTTTCGGTACAGGGCAAAAGCGAACCAAGACCGGCACGGAGAATCTGACGTTGGTAAGAAGATTTACGACGTGTTTTTCGTGAATAAATAGTGCGCTTGGGTGTTCAGTTGGCCAGGGCGCGGCTTCCGAAGCTGCGCCCTTTTCTATACCCGAACCTCTCGGCCACGAACGGCGGAACCGCTCGGGCCCGCTTGCTGTCCGTCCCCGAGCACAAACCTTGCCGGCGTGCCGTTTGAATTTTAGGTCTGGCCTTTGGCCGCTGAGTTGTGTCATGCTGTTGCCATGGCAAACAAAAATCACCCCAAACGAGAAGTGAGAAAGCCAAAAAAGAAAACGGCAAAGTAGCTGTGAGTCTGCCGCTGCCCGGACCCGTCGGAGCCTGAGGATTGCCAGGAGCGCCGGAATTTGCAATTTGGAATGATTTTGAAGCCGGCTGTAACGCTTCAATTGGCAATTTTGGCAATTCCGGGTCCTTTTCGCCTCCCGAAATTGAGCTTCCCACCGGCACAGGCCCGCAATAGAGCGTATGATTGGTTCAACACATATGTCCATCTCAGCCAAGCCCCAAGCACCCCGCTGCCCCGTCTGTCATGGCTCTGGCCTGAAAGATGGAATGCGCTGTTCCGCCTGTAACGGCACAGGCCAATTACAACAGCCTGCAAAATCCGTCTAGTTTCAACTGGGCACTTCATCCCGCCATTTACCGCTCTCGCTCGCCTTGTGAAATAATTGTTAGTTTGCCCGAAAGGCGTCAAACTGAATGGCGCGGAGACAGGCGCCCGTCCAGCTTGCGGTCCAAACCTGAACGCAACAGCGGTTTGGAGCGCGGCGGCAGAGTAACGGGACAACAGGAGAACAATGGATTTTCAACTCACGTCCGAACAGCTACAGCTTAAAAAGTCTCTCCGCGAGTTTGCCGAGCGCGAAATCCTTCCTCACGTCATGAAGTGGGACGAAGCCAACCACTTCCCCCTGGAGACGGTCAAGGAACTGGGCCGCATGGGCGTGCTGGGCATGATTTTTCCCGCCGAATACGGCGGCGCCGGCCTGGGCTATGTGGAGTACGTGATCGCCATTGAAGAGCTCTCGCGCGTGGATGGATCAGTGGGGATTACCGTGGCGGCGCACAACTCTCTCTGCGCCAACCACATTTATCTGGCCGGCAATGAGGAGCAGAAGAAGAAATATATTTCCCGGCTCGCCACCGGTGAATGGCTGGGCGCCTGGGGCCTCACCGAGCCCGGCTCCGGCTCTGATGCCGGCGGCGCGCGCATGAGCGCCGCACGCCAGGGCAAAAAAGGCGGATGGGTGCTCAACGGCACCAAGACCTTCATCACCAACGGCCACCATGCCGATGTCGCGGTGGTCATCGCCGTTACCGACAAGACCGCGCACACGCACGGCCTCTCTGCCTTCATCGTGGAAAAGGGCGCCAAGGGCTTTCGTCCCGGCAAGAAAGAAAACAAGCTGGGACTGCGCGCCAGCGATACCTCCGAACTCATCTTTGAAGACTGCCATGTTCCGGAAGAGGCGCTGGTCGGCGTGGAAGGCCAGGGCTTTGTCGACGCCATGCGCGTCCTCGATGGCGGCCGCATCTCCATTGCCGCGCTCGGCCTGGGCATGGCGCAGGGCGCGTATGAAGCAGCGCTCAAGTACTCCAAGCAGCGCAAGCAGTTTGGCAAGGCCATCAGCGAGTTCCAGGCCATACAATGGAAGCTGGCGGACATGGCCACGGAAATCGACGCCGCACGCCTGCTGACCATGCGCGCCGCCGCCATGAAAGATGCCGGGATGAAGACAACACAGGAATCGTCCATGGCCAAGCTCTATTCCGGCGAGGTCGCGGTGCGGTGCGCCAACGAGTGCGTGCAGATCCACGGCGGCTACGGCTTCATCAAGGATTATCCGGCGGAAAAGTTTTATCGCGACGTGAAGCTCTGCACCATCGGCGAAGGCACCAGCGAAATCCAACGCCTCGTGATCGCCCGGCAACTCTTGAAAGACTGATCTACGGCGACGGGCGCGGGATCAAGCCGCTGACAGGCTGCGCGCCTCCATTCTCATCAGGACAGCCCTGTAGCCGGCGGCTGCATGCTCCAACCGTGATTGCTCGTCCGATCCTCGCATCGCGTTGGCCGCCATCATGCAATAGGCGCAACGAAAGACGGCATACGCTTTGATGAAGCCATCTATCCTGTCGCTCGCGTCGTCCCCGCTGGCCCGGAAATACAGATCAAG
Source organism: Terriglobia bacterium (assembly GCA_041493865.1). GTDB lineage: Bacteria > Acidobacteriota > Terriglobia > Terriglobales > Acidobacteriaceae > Angelobacter. The sequence goes on along the minus strand of JBGPZS010000016.1, from coordinate 5,884 downwards.
GAACTCCTTTGCCTGTTGCTCCTCCAATCGCCACTCCACGATTGCTCCGGCCAGGTCCCAGGCGATGTCCGTTGCACCGGGAAAGAAATGGTCATCACCGTGGCTGCCGGAATCCGTCTTCAGCAGCCGCCCTTCCCTGGTCAATAACCATTCGTGCGGCTGCATGCGCCCGTCGGCAATCACCGCGCGTTCCAGCCGGAGCACAACCGGCAAATCAAATTTCAGTTCATGCAAATTGTGCTCCGCCATCTGTTGAAGCGCGTTCAGGTCGGACAGGTCGACAGCGAATGCGTGCAGGCGAAAGGCACAATATTCAGCCATGCGCGCCAGGACGTCACGCGATACATTGTTCGCTGACATTGGACGGCCAGCAATCTCCCCATCAATCCAAAGATACGAAACAAAGCCGTCGCTCTCATGACGCGGCTGCGGGCCGAATCCGCCCTCAGCTACTTTTTCCTCGCGCTCCAGCACTTGATCGCCATAGTGGCCAAGCCCGGCAAACTTAAACAGTCTTGGCCCGCCGTGCTCCGCTGTTGAAAGATATTTCAGGCGCTCGAAGCTGGTCCATGAAGCGGGCCACTTAGATTCACTGCTCAACAAGCGGCCGCGCCACTGGCCTGCGCCGATGAAATTCACGGCCTGGACTGGACGTCGCGGTTCAGCGGCTACCGCCGCGCAACGGAAACGCTGCCATCGACGCGCAGCATCCGAGGCGCATAGTGCATCAATGTTCGGCTCATGGCTGGCGAGTAAGATGATCTTCTCTCGCGGCGCTCCTGCCTGCTCCAGCGCTTCCGCTACTGACAGGAACGACGATCCACTCAAGCCCGGCCCTTCGTCCACGATGGCAAACGTCGCGTTGGAAGATATGGCGTGCCGCACGATTGCGAATTGCTGCACCGAGAATTCTGACCGTCGATTGTACGGATGCCCTTGCGGACGCACCGTGATTCTCTGGACTTCCATCCCGCGCAGACGCGCCGCAGCAGCCGTGACCGCGCTCAGAGTTGTGCCGATGGTCCTGATGCCCACAACCATCAAGCTGTCCGCGGACACTGAGATCCGGTGCAGCGCGTCTGCGTAAGCCAACGGATGCAGCGCGTAGTAAGCGAAGCCTTCTGGGGTGGAGATGCTGAGTTGCTCGCAAACGGGGACGGCCCGCGCGGCATCGGTCAGGCTTTGGAAATTGGACGCGGGCTCGTGCCGCAAAAATTTTTCCGCAATGCGGTCGGTGAGGAGTTCAATCGCGTGCGCGCCAACGCTATCGGCGTCGGCCATGCTGCATTCAAACTCACCTGCAAGCAGAAGTGCGGCCAGCAGCGCGCCATCCGACGAACGGCTGCAAAGCAACTCCAGCTGTCCAGCCAGGGCCGCCTTGAGTTCTGGCCCGCTGACACGCCGTTGGCCCCCGCGAAAGACCAGCAGGTTGAGTGCGCTCATTGCTTAATGGTCAGGCTACTTTTTTGGGCCCGCGCACGGCCCGTGGTGACCGCGCGACGTCGCCTTCTTTGTCCACAAAATAAAGATACTGGTTGTCGCGTTCCACCGCTTTGGGCACCAGCACCTCGGTTTCACCTTCGCCTGACTTAGGTTTACGGCTCACGTTTCCGTCGCCATCAATAAAGTACAGGTACTTCTTGTAGTCGCGTTCCAGATGCAGTTCCTTGACCTTTTCTGCCATACCCTGTTGGACGGTGAGGAAGGCTCTCTGGATGCCACGGGTTTTAACGTTTAACTGCTTTGCCGCCCGATTTGGCCCCCTTGCGATGCCGCGGCGTGGACGGTTCTTCACCCGGGGCCAGCACGCGGCGCACAATCGGCGGGTTGAATTTATAAGTACGTTCGCGCACGCTGCTGCCAGCATCTTTCACGCGCAGCACAAACGTGCGCAAGTTGCCCTCTTTTTCGAAGTCCTGCCGTGCCAGTGTTACCGGCAGCACGCCCGTAAGCTCGCGCTCACGATACGCAGTCTCATAGCGATGTTTGCGCGCGTTCCAGGTAAAGACCCTTGCCTGGCTGAAGTCATAAGGCGAGCCTTCTTTATTTTCGTTGAACAGCACCAGGAATTCGCCGATTTTCTTGTCTCCGTCGTGGACTTCATCCAACCCGAAGACGGCCACGATGCGCTGCCCTTCTGAATACTGTGCGATTTCTTCGGGCACGACAAGATACAGCGTTCTGCCCAGCACCCAGCCCACGCGCATTTGCGCGTCGCGCACCAGCCACCAATCTTCGCGGATGGCCGGCGGCCCCGCGCTGTCGCTCTTTACGTTGTCGTCATCGGGGGTGTCGTCCGCGTCTTTCGGCTTGTCATCCTTGAGCTGTTGCGGCGGAGCGTTGCGGTCCACCGACTGGCGCTGCAACATATCCACCTTCTGTTTCTCGTTCAGCAGGTAAAGATAGCCGGTCTTTCTTCCCGGCAGTACGTGCACTTTCACCTGCTCCTCCGTTGTTGCCTGGGCCTGCGCCGGGGCGGTTTTGAATTGCTCCGCCAGACGCTGAAACTGATCGGAGGTCGCCTGGTCCGCCAGGTAGCGTTCCTGCACCCAGCCTTCTTCGCCGCGGGGTGAACGCACGCGCACAAAGCGCTTGCTCTGCATCCGTTCCAGGATCTGTACCCGTTCTCCGTTGTGCACCACGCCGGTTTTGGTGTAGAGCGTTGCAACGTGGTCGCGCAGCCCGGCTTCGGTCACCGCAACGTAGGCGTATTCCGCGCGGTCTGAAGGACCGCCTCTGCCGCTGCACCCTGCAAGCAGGCAGAGCGCGGCGCCTATCAGGAAGAGCGCCACAAGCGTCACGTGCTTTTGGATTGGGATGGGCCTCATGCTCACGGATTTCCACATCACTGTTACCGACAAATATAGCAGTCCACCGCCGCTCAAGACAGTGACCACTCGGCCCATGCCCTTTTGCGATCGATATGATTCGCGCTCCGGCCTCTGCGGCGCTCCGGTCTTACTTCTCGGACGCAGCGCCCTGCTGGGCAAAGGTAATGTAATGTCCCGCCGGGTCTTTGATGCCGAATTCTTTAGCGTTGTAAAAGGTCGTGCGTACCTGCATGACCATCTCCGATTCCTTGGTCGCGGCCAGTGCGGCATCCAGGTCTTCCACCTCGATGTATAAAAACGTTGGCCCTTTGCGCGCGGCCGCGGCCGTGACAGGATCATCTTTTTCCACGCTGGCAAAGTTCTGGTACATCAGTTCCAGCCCGCTTTTCTCCAGAATGACAAAGCCAATCTTGTTTCCCTCGGGCACTTCCACGGTCTTCTGGAAGCCCATGCGCTCGGTCCAGAACTTGATGCATGGTTCAAGCTCCTGGGCAAACAGAATCGGCGTGATCTTTTTTACTTCTGCGGGTTTCATTGCAGTTTCTCCTTGCAGTAGCATCTAGTCTAAATTAGACTAGTATACGATATGACATCGCGCCTGCGATTGTCAAACGGAGTGTTGTATGCCAGTTCAGCAACGTCGTTTAGAAGATTTGATCTCCATCGGGCCAGCCATGCTGCGTGATTTTGAGCTTCTCGGCATCCGTAGCGTGAAGCAGCTTGCCCGGCAAAACCCAACCCGGCTCTATCAAAAACTCTGCCGCTTGACCGGCCAGCGCGTCGATATCTGCTGCCAGGACGTCTTCTCCTCGGCCGTGGCCCAGGCGCGCAATCCGCTTCTCCCCGCCGGACAATGCCAGTGGTGGTACTGGAGCCGGCAACGCAAGGCGCGTAATGCCCGCGACTAGAAAGCGCGCGCTGACCGTCCCTGACCTGGTCCTGCTCAGCCTGCTCGCGGAGCAGCCGATGCACGGCTACCAGGCCAACCTGGAACTGGAGCGCCGCCAGGTACAGGACTGGGCCTGTATTTCCCGCCCGCAGGTGTACTACTCCCTGGAAAAGCTTGCGCGGCTCGGCCTGGTCACCGATGCCGGCGACCAGGAACCGGCCCTTGGCCCTGAGCGGCGCACCTTCTCCACCACCGCAAAAGGCCGTGCCGCCCTTGCCCCCGCGCTGGAGCGCGAAGACTGGACCACCCAACGCGATCGTCAGCCGTTCCTTACCTGGATGGCCCTTTCCTGGCAGGCGCGTTCCGGCGTATTCCGCAGACAGCTCAAACGGCGCCAGGAATTTCTTAAGGCCGAACTGGCCCGCGAATTGGTTACGCTGCGCGCGGTTGAAAAAGAAGTGGGCCATGGCTTCCATGAAGCGGTCTGGATGATTCGCCTGATGATCGAACAGTTTCGCGCTGAGCTGGGCTGGTTGCGCAAGGTTGCCGCCGAACTCGACCGGCGTGCCCCGGCGAAACATCCGGCGCGCGTCGGCAAAAACCACGCCGGCAAGGGTTAAAAACGCGCTCTAGCGTTACTCGGCTCTCTCCTCCCTTCGGTAGGGGTCAGCTTGAAACAAGGCGAGGGTCTACGCCGTTCAACAAATTTCGAAACTCCGCAACCTGCAGGTATACTGCTTCGTCAAGGAGAAGAATGGCGACCCGGATAAAGCTTCTATTGTTCTGCAGTTTTTTTTGCTTCCTAACCGCATCTCCAGCCCAACAATCCAACCACGATGCCGACCAGATCCACGGGGCCATGGAGTTCCTTGCCGGTGACGCCCTGCAAGGTCGTGGCAGCGGCTCCCATGACGAGCTGCTTGCCGCCACCTATCTGGCTTCGCAACTGCGCCAGATTGGCATCGAACCCGCGGGCGATAACGGCGGCTACATCCAGAACGTCTCCGGCGAGTTCAACTTCCACGAAGGCAGGAAGAAATGGAATACCCGCAACGTCATCGGCGTGCTCCGCGGCAGTGACGCCAGGTTGAAAGATGAAGTCGTACTGCTCACCGCGCATCTGGACCACTTAGGCATGGGCGAAGCCGTGAAAGGTGACAACATCTATAACGGCGCTGACGATGACGCTTCCGGCTGCGTGGCCGTGCTGCAACTGGCGCGCGCGCTGGCGCAGAAACAAGCGCCTAAACGCACCGTGCTCTTCGTTTTCTTTGGCAGCGAGGAAACCGGAGGCCAGGGCAACCTGTATTTTCTTCAGCATCCGCCCGTACCGCTCAAGAACATCATTGCCAACCTGGAATTTGAAATGATCGGACGTCCTGACACCGCGGTAAAACCCGGTGAACTCTGGCTCACCGGCTTTGAGCGCACCAACCTTGGTCCGGAACTGGCCAAACATGGCGCCCGGCTGGTGGCCGATCCACATCCGCAACAGCACTTTTTCCAGCGTTCTGACAATTACGCTCTGGCCAGACAAGGCATTGTTGCCCAGACCGTCTCCAGCTTCGGCCTCCATGCCGACTACCATCGCCCCAGTGACGACGTGGCCCATCTCGACTTCGACCACATGGAGCAGGCAATCCACTCCATGCTCGGTCCGGTGGAGTGGCTGGCCAATTCCGACTTCAAGCCGGAGTGGGTGGAGGGAAAGAAGCCGTAAGTTTTCTTTTACCCCGAAGCGTAGCGATGGGGGGACCTTTGACAATATGAAGGTCTCTATTCGCCAAAAAAGCTCCGAAATACCGCGCCCAGGAGCCAGATCAACCCAAAAACGATGCCAATCACAATGGAAATCAGGAACAGCTCGTCGGGCAGCGACTCCAGTGCAAAGAAAATGAACTCGCCCGGCCTTTTGGCATCCGGCTCTGCTTTCCTCGGCATCCGGCACCTCACTCTGATGACGAGGGCAGAAACTGAATTGTTAACCTCTGCCCGTTTTCCAAAGCTAAACCTACTCCGAACGGCTGGATCCCGAGTGTCCTGTCCCCGCGCCGGCAGCGAAAAACGAAGCGGCTTTGTTGCTTACTTGAATAAACAGAGCACACAACGCTGATCCATCATTAGTCCGATTGCGATTCAGTTTTCAAAGATCACCCTTCAATGC
>JBGPZS010000257.1:0-5850 GCA_041493865.1 Terriglobia bacterium | reverse complement strand
CGCCGGAGAACAGGCGGTCGGCCCAGCCTCCCTTCCAGCCCGCCACCAGCACGCCCAGCGGGACCGCGATCAGCCACGAAATCATCAGCGCCGGCACACTCAGCAACAAGGTGTTGCGTGCGCGCGGCCACAGCAGCGGCGCCGCCGGAGTGTTGTAGGCGAACGAGTATCCGAATTCGCCTTGGGCGGAAGACTTGACCCACTTCCAGTAGCGCACCGGCAGCGGTTGGTCCAGCCCATACTGTGCGCGTAGATGCGTCACCGTTTCGGGCGAAATCTGCTGGTTCAACTTGACCTCGCTCAGGAAGTCCCCCGGCGCGGCCTGGAACAGGAGAAACAGCAGGATGGAGACGCCAAACAACAGCAGCAATCCATGTGCAGCGCGGCGGGCAAGGTAGCGGATCATACCGCGGCCTCCACTCCCGGCGCGTGCAGGCGTTCACTGGCTTCCACCAGCTCACGCGTGGCCGGCTGCGCACTCTGGCCCAATTTGGCCGGCACAGTGCGATCGACAATACGTCCTGCCTCCATCACTACAACTGCCTGCGCAAAGAGCGCGATGAAGTTGAGGTCGTGCGCAATGTAGAGATACGTGAGCCCATGCCGCGCCTGAAGCTCCATCAAAAGCCGCACCATTTGCGCTTGCAGCGGCAAGTCCAGGCCGGAGAGCGCTTCGTCCATGATGAGCAGCCTGGGCTCGGCAGCCAGGGCCCGCGCGAGCGCCAGCCGTTGCCGCTGCCCTCCGCTGAACTCTCCCGCCAGCCGCAACGCCCACGCCGGATCAAGCCCGACCTCCTCCATAAACTCCAGCGCGCGTGCCGTGCGCTCCGTTTCTGTTTTCCAGCGCGCGACTTCCAGAGGTTCCGCGACGATCTGCCGCGCAGTGAAGCGCGGGTTCAGCGAAGTGGCGGCGTCCTGAAAGATCATCTGCACCTCTGCCCAGTCACGCGCAAAAACGGCGCGCGAACGGGGGCCCTGCCGCCGCGGCCACTGCTTCTTCCCTTCCAATAGAACTTCTCCCGACTCCGGCGTCTCAAAGCCAGCAATGCACCGCGCCAGGGTCGACTTCCCTGATCCCGAGCGCCCCAGAACGGCCACTGTCGAACCTTCTCTCAACTCCAGGTCAATCGCTTCCAGCGCCTGCACGACGAACTGCTTACGCGACAGCATCCGCTGCTGAACAAACCTCTTGCTCAGCCCGCGGACCTCCAGCAGCAGCGGACCACCGTCACTCGCGTTACTTTTCTTGCGGGATGCCGCCAGAATCCGCCCAGGAAACAACAAGCCCTGTATGTACCCATCAGAGCTGTTCGCAAGCTTGTCCAAACTGCCGCGCGCGGCCACTTCCCCCTCGCGCATGACCACGATGCTGTCGGCCAGTGCCCCGAGTACCCCTGCGTTGTGGGTGATAAACACCATGGCCAGCCCCAGATCGCGCTTCAATCGCTGCAGCAGCTCCAGGATTTCCGCCTGTGTGGCCGCATCGAGGGCGCTCAGAGGCTCATCGGCAATCAGCAACTTCGGCCGGCAGACCAGCGCCATGGCAATGGCCACGCGTTGCCGCTGGCCTCCGCTGAGCTGGTGTGGATAGGCGCGCATGATGCGGTCTGGATCGGAGAATCCAACCTCGCGCAGCATCTGGTGGCAGCGCACCGATACCGCTTCACGGCCGAGTTTGCTATGCGCCAGCAACACGTCCGCGAGTTGACGTCCCAGCGGGAGCACCGGGTTCAGCGCCAGAGCCGGCTCTTGCGATATCAGCGCCACCTCGCCGCCCCGCATCTCTCTCAATTGTGCAGGAGAAAATTCCGCCAGGCTCCGTCCGCGATACTCCACGTTTCCTGAGACCACGCGCGCATTACGCGGCAGAAGGCGCAGCAGAGCCAGAGCCAGCGAGCTTTTGCCGGATCCCGACTCGCCCAGCACGCCCACGCTCTCTCCGGCGCCGATCTCAAGGTCAACACTGCGCAAGGCACTGACCACGTCTCCGCCCACAGAGTCATAGTCGACGCTGAACCCGGAAACGCGCAGTAACAGCTCGGTCTTTAACAAACCCGGATCGCTGGAAGTCAAATCTCTGGTTCTCGCTCCCTCTGAAGTCGGTGAGCCCTGTGGAAACTCATTATGCAGCATGGGTTCAGTCACAGATATCGACTGTTCACCCGTGTTTTCTGCTCAACCTTCGTGATTCCGCGACCCTGGGATTCGCCACGCTCCAGCCGGCCCGCCAACGCAAACCAGTGCTTGCTCGCCGACTCCCGCCCTGGGCCAGAAAAAATCCGGAGCAATTCTGGCAAACCCCTTGACAATAAACAAGTTACCTTGGTTTTGAAAATACTTGTTCCAGGCCGGAATCCCTCCTCTATCGGGTCGGCGCCAAGTCACCTATGGGCACACTCTAAGAACCGGGTAGTTACCTTAATCTTCTAATCTCAGGTTTTTGACGTAATACAAAACCACGCGCTGCTTAGTACATTGCGCTCGCCGCTTCATCCAGACCAATTTCTGAGGAGGGACGCCTTGCGCCCCTGGCGGACAGCTCACTCTTGCTCCCGTGTTCTCGCCCCAACATTTGTCGCCTTGACGATTCTCACCCTGACGCTGGCCCTTGCGTCTTGTGGCGGAAATAGCGCTTCAACGTCAGCCAGCGTTCAGCCGACTCCAACCCCGGCAGCTCCCTCTCCCTCGCCTTCACCAACTCCGGGCACAACTCCCAACAGCACCGTGCTTGATCGCGTGGAGGAAAAGCCGTGGCTCACCTGCGGCAACTGCGGCAACACTGGGCATACTGGCTCGGTTGCTGCCTACTCGAACACCCGCGGCATTGCCACGCCCAGTGAAGACGGCTCTTCCACACAGTTCAACATCGCGGCAAGTGTCCCCTATACCAACGGGTACTTCTACCAGCAGAACACGCCCGTCACCACGCAGATCACCGCTCTCACATATGAGTTCGACCTGTATATTCCTTCGGGCTCGGAGAACCTGCCGCAGGCGATTGAGTTTGAGTGCCAGCAAATCCTCAATGGATGGGTCTACAACTTCAGCTGGCAAGCGCTCTATCCCGGCAACACATGGCGTATCTTCGACTACGGTCTGAAACGCTGGGACGCAACCGGCATTGCTCTTACCCGTTTCACGCCGGGAACGTGGCACCACATCCTCACCGAATACCACAATGACACCGCTGCGCACACCGTGCTGCATGACGCGATCACCGTGGACGGCGTGCGTGTTCCGGTAAACATCACGCACAACGCGTTTTTCTCCGGCGCCGCCAACAACCAGTTCACCAATGCGGTGCAGCTGGACAGTAACAGCACCGCGGCGCCCTACGGCATTTACGTTGACAAAATGAGGATCACGTATCGATAAAACCTGCGCCTAAACCACAAAGGGCACAAAGGTTCACGAAGGGTTGAATCCCAACCAGGAAAAACCTTTGTGTTCCTTCGTGTCCTTTGTGGTTTAGTTTTTGCCTATTCATAGTGCAGCGCCACCATGGGATCCACCTTGGCCGCCCGGCGCGCGGGAATGTAACTTGCGAACACTCCCACTGCCGCCAGCACCAGTGCCATGGCAAGAAAAGCCAGCGGTGAGTTGGTGTTCACGCCGTACAGGAACGTCACGATCAATCGCGCCAGCAGGAACGCTGCCACCAGGCCCGCAACCAGCCCCGCGGCCATGATCAAAGCGCTGTGTTTTAAGACCATCAGCAGCACGTCGCGCGGCTGAGCGCCCAGCGCCAGGCGGATTCCGAATTCGCGAATGCGTTGTCCCACGGTGTAACCCACAACGCCATAAATCCCGACCGCGCACAGTGCCATGGCAATCATGGCGAACACCGTCAGCAGGCTGGCCCCGAAGCTGGAGGCCCACAACGACTGTGAAATGACCTCGCCGATGGGCCAGACGTTGGTGATCGGCAAGTTGCGGTCCAGCGCCTGGATTTCCGCCCGCATCGTGCTCAAGACAGCCTTCGGATCGGCGTGCGTCCTGAAGAATAATGTGACCGCGGCATTGGGGTTCTGCGCCAGCGGCGTGTAGATGTATGGCGTGGCTTCCTCACCCAGAGTGTTGTACTTGGAATCGCGCGCAATGCCGGTCACCTGCGTGAAATCGTTGTCGCGGAAAAACTTGAAGCGCTTGCCGATAGGATCTTCATTCGGCCAGATCTGGCGGGCCGCGGTTTCATTCACGATGGCTACGCGAGGGCTGTCCTCACGCGCGCTATTGTCAAAGGCCTGCCCGCGCACCATGGGAATGCCCATGGTTTCGAGATATTCCGGTGAGACCAGGGAAACCTGCGTCACATGCCCGCTTTGCCCGCTGGTTGAGTCCTCGCCTTCGCGAAACAGTGTCCGTCCGAACCCGCCAACGAAGAGAGGTATCGTGTTCGAGAGCGTTGCCGCCTTCACACCAGGAGCGGACTTCGCCGCTTCCAGCGCCCGGCGCTCAAACTCCCGCGCGCGCGCCGTGTCATAGTTCAGCGGGCCCAGATCAAATGAGAGCATCGCCAGATTGTGGGTGTCAAAGCCAGGGTCCATCACACGCGCATTGCGCAGGCTCATGAGGAAAAGGCCCGCTCCCACCAGCGCGATCATGCAAACCGCCACTTGCAGAGATATAAGGAGGTCGCGAACTCCATAACGCCGCCCTTTGCGCAGGTCGCCCCCGGCACGCTCTTTCAGCTCCGATACAAGGTCCGGCCGCGACGATTGCAGCGCCGGCGCCAGGCCAAAAATCAGGCCCGTCCCAATCGCGATCAGCAAGGTAAACGCCATCACGTGCCAGTCAAGGGAGAGGTCCATGCCGTCAGCGGGCAGTTGCGGCGGGCGGAAACGCCACATCAGGTCGCGGCCAACCAGCGCCAGCACCAGCCCCAGAGAACCACCGGCAAGCGCCAGCACCATGGCCTCAGTCAGTAACTGCGTAACCACGCGGCGGCGCGACGCCCCTAGCGCCACGCGAATCGACATCTCCCGTTTTCTTCCCGAAGCGCGGGCCAGTAGAAGGTTGGCGATATTGAAGCACGCGATGACAAGCACAATGCCGACCACGCCCATCATCATGATGCCGGCGCGCTGGTATTGGCCGCGCTGGTTGGGATTCACGCTCGACTCCAGCAGCGGCTGAAACGTGAAGCTGCGGCCCTTGTTGGCCAGCGGAAACGCTGTCTCCAGGTCAGACGCAATCGCCTGCAGTTCGGCCTTGGCCTGCTCCGGGCGAACACCCTCTTTCATCCTGGCAACCGCGCTGAAGCCCAGGAAGCGCCGCTCGTTGAACAGCGTCTTGGTAAAGCCGGTAAGAATCTGGTCATGCATGGACATGGGGATCCACATGTCCGGGCCGCCAATCACGCTGGTCCCCTGAAATCCTTTCGGCGCCACGCCGATAATGGTGAATCCCTGGCCGTTGAGCAGCACGTTCTGGCCGATCACGTTCGGATTGGCCGCGAACGTACGCTCCCAGAATCCGTGATTCAGAACAACCACCGGCCCTGCTCCGGCCGTCCGGTCCTCTTCCGCGCGAAACGTCCGTCCCAGTTGCGCATGCACGCCCAGCACATCAAAGAAATTCCCCGAGGAGAGCTGGGCTGAATACTGGTTCGGCTGGCCGTTCACGGTCATGCTCACACGCACAAAGATGAACGAATACACCGTCATCCCGGAAAATGACTGGGCCCGCCTCTGTATGTCCTCGGCGTTGGGATAGGACGTGGGAAAAAAATTATTGGTTCGGCCAAAGAACTTGCGCTGGTCCACGGTAAAGATTTCCACCAGCCCCGCCGGATCTTTCACCGGAATAGGATGAAAAAAGACCGCGTTGACGACGGTGAAGATCGCGGTG
>JBGPZS010000340.1:0-4846 GCA_041493865.1 Terriglobia bacterium | reverse complement strand
TGTCGAGGATGCCGGCGCGCAAGCGGGCCGGCAGCTCCGGGTTGACGAGCAGGCAGTTGAGCAGATCGTTGCTTTCGGCCTGAAGAACCCCAACGTCAGCCGCCATCAGGAAGTCACGGCGGACAGCCACGTCCACGCCGGGCCAACCCGCGTCTTTCTGCTTACTCCACAGTGAGGCGATGCATCGGTTATAATCCCGCCCATGCTAGGCGGACGCACCAGCGAACAATGGATCGCGCAATACGCGAGCAGCCATACCCATCCGGTCAACCGGATTTGCCATAGCGTTGGCATTCCGCTCATCGTGGTGTCACTGGCGCTTGCCGTAGCCGCGATTTTCTTTCATCCCCTCTGGATCTACGCCGCTGGCCTCTTCGTCTTTGGCTGGATCTTGCAGTTCATCGGCCATGCATTTGAGCACAAAGAGCCGGAGTTTTTCCACGACTGGCGCTTTTTGCTGGTGGGTGTGCGCTGGTGGTGGGCCAAGATGCGCGGACGGGCTTAACCAACGCCTTACCACTGATGAACACGGATGGCTCGGATCAGAAGGTAGAAGCCTGCGCTAGTTCAATTTCGCTCACATTCCCCTTTTTGCTAGCACTATACTACCAACGGCTGGTGTACTAAAACAGTCAAGAGAATGTATTCGACAGATTGAAATAGAGCCCATTTCTCTTTAGTCTGATCCGGTCCATATACCATGGCCATTGCTGGCCGCGCGATTTTGCCTTCAAGGCAGGTGCGATTCGCGCGATCAAGAATGGTTCCTGCACTCGGATTTCTGCCTGGCATGTTTGGAGAAGGGAACACCAAATGTGAAAAGGAGAAATCGAAATGCTAAACAATAACAACAATAATAATGACGTTCGCGTACTCAGCCGCATGAGTGCTCGTGACCTAACGCCGGAAGAATCAGAGCAGATTGGCGGCTCGAACGCCTTTATACCAACGCTCTTGAGCGTGATCGTAACCCACACTGCGACCGGCAATGACACTCGGCTTGATTCGTAATCACCGCAGCCAATGTGAAAAGGAGGAATCGAATGCTTAATGATAACAATGACGTTCGGGTACTCAGCCGCATGGGTGCTCGAGAATTGAATCCGGAAGAATCAGAGCAGATTGGCGGCTCAAACGGCGTTATACCCTCACTCTTGAGTGTAATTCGAACCGGCGTTCCGATCGGTTCTGACTACCATCTTGATGAATAACCGGTACTGTTAACCTGCGGGCGGCGCATACACGGCGCCGTCCGCCAGATTTCTTACAGATGGAGCGGAGGCCGGCAGGAATGAAGATCATCATTCTGGCACAGGAAAAAGAGAACCATACCGCTCCCATCCAATGGGCACTGGAGCGGGCCGGATATCAAGTGGCGTGTTGGGCAGGTCTTTCCTGGACGGAGGAGCAACAAGCTTCTCTGCTGCTGGGCCAGCATCCCAACATGGTTCTGGGCCGGCATGCGGTGGAACCCGGTGACGTAGTCTGGGTCCGCCAGCCGGGCGACCCGGGGCACAACCCAAAAGTAGCGGAAGCCGACAGAAAATTTGCCGCAGCAGAATATCACCGCTTTTATGACAGTATCGCTTACATGCTGGAAACCTTGCCCGTCTGGTGCATTAACAGGTTTTCGGCATCGCGCATGGTCAAGAACAAGGCGGTGCAATTGCGTCTGGCCAGGACATGCGGCTTGAAAATCCCAAAAACGCTCATGTCGAATTCTCCGGGGGCGGTAAAGAATTTTATCGATCACAATCCCGGCCGGACCATCTGCAAGGCATTTGCTCCGCATCTGTGGCAGAGCGAAGACGGAGGCGTTGCGGTGAATGGAACTTTCGAGTTGAGCCGTGAGCAGTTGCCGGCCGACGAAGTTTTCACTCTTGCTCCCGGCATTTATCAGCACATGGTGGTCAAACAATTCGATGTCCGCACGGTGCTGATGGGGAGCAACGTGTATTCCTATGGAGTGCACACCGCCAACAATGCCCTGGACTGGCGGCGGGATGCCGGCATTGGGAACATTGAAGTGGAGATCATCGCCACACCGGGCGATATCGAGAGTGGAATATTGGCCTTCGCAAAAAAGGCCGGCATTTGCTTTGGCTCCATGGACTTTGCCGTGGACATGAACGGGCAATGGTGGTTCCTGGAGATCAACGAACAAGGACAATTCCTGTGGCTTGACGCCTTCAACCGGGAAAGCAAATTGCAAGAAAAATTCTGCGCCTTTATTACCGCTCTGGAAGGCTCGACCCAGCCGCTGGAGGAACGCGAGGGGTTGTTCCCGTCGTTCATCGAATACGAAGAGCTGCGTAGACAACTGCAGCCGAAGCACGAACCGCTGGACATTGCCGCAGCCGCGCCCGGATCGCCCCATATGTCGCTGGAACCCTAAATCTGTTCGCTGGGCGATTCGCTATGTTGTCTAACCAAGGCGAGCGGCATTCAGCAGGAAAACAAAACCGGCCCGAAGGCCGGTGAGTACACCCAAGTTATGGGTACCTTTAAGCATCTGCTTGTGTGCAGGCGCTCTTTATCAACGCGTCAAGCATAGCTTGTCGCGTTTACACGTAGAGCCTATAGTATACTGCATAAGAGTGGACGATGTTCAACCCCGTCGTTAGACACTTCCGGATTCATTTCTTCTCGCCAAGACCCTGCTTTAATTTTTCTACCGGGGCGTCACTTTCCGACTTTGCCAAGTCCTTCATGATGCCGGAGCAGTACTACAAGACTGACCCCGGTCCACAGCAACAGTCCAAAGACAAACCGGATACCGGCCAGCCGCAGATCGAATTCTCTCTTCATCGTTTGGGAAGACGCTGCAAATATGACCGTGAGGCTGACACCCAGGCCCGCGCACACAAATTCTGGAGCGCGTACATGTCCAAGGTGGCAGCCGACGAGTATCGCGGGCCCTGGTTGGGCCTGGCACCCTTAAGGGCGGCATTCAAAGACAAGCCGGAGCAGAGACTTCTTCGCTTGAAACAGGATTCGATCGAATTGGCGTTGCAATCCCCGGCCCCGCAAAGCCAAGGGCCGCATCCCCCGCTGAAATTGAGAGCATTCCCCAAACTGTACGTGTGTCCTATTGGATGGGCGGTCGGAATCGTGGTCGACGTAGAAGGTGATCTCAAGTTTGAAAACCTGGCGCCGTTGGTCGACGTATTGCGAACCGTGCCCGCGTTTGTCTACCGGCAACAGCCTGCTCCGCTGCGACTGGAACAAGTGCTGACCGCCATGCACCGGATGGTCCGTAATGCGCTGCTGGCGCCGGACAATCATCGGCCCGCGAATGAAACGGCGAAATCGTACATTGTCTGCTCCCTGGTTAACTTTCAAGAGCAAGCTACTTTCGTCGGAGATGAAAAGGTAGACATGTCAATAGTTCTGCGTATTCTCGAACAAGGCCCAGCGCTCTCCGACGAGACGAAGCGGACGGTGTCGCCGGCGCCGCGCAGTCTTACGATTACCCGATTCAACCGCGGCACCATGCGAATTACGGCAAGCCTGGGAGAAACGGACCGCCAGTCGCCGGAGTGCGCTCTCAGCAATCTCAAAAATTGCCTGCTCATGACGGCATTAATGGAGCAGTTTCATAGCGACGCTTCCGGACATTCGAGCCCGGCGGTACAAAAAATGCGAGAGGAGGTAGAGCTGACCTTCATGCAGCTCAAGAGCATTTGGAAATCGCCCCATTTCCATGCGCTTTGCAATCAGGACGCAGGGCTTCAGAAGATGAAGAAGGCGGCGGTAGAGAATGTGTTCAACTTCATACAGAGCACGTTTAAGGACGTTGCCATTGGCGACAAAGCAACAGTCATCCAGAACCTCGATCCAGGGCGGCGCACGGTTTATTTATCGGCGCCAGAGAAGATGAACGAAATCGGCAAACCTGCGAGCCCGGGCCAGTGATTGAGAACCCACACACGATAACCCGCGAAAGGAATGAAGGAGAAAACCATGGGCAGCAAATACTCTTTTTCCCAGAATACGATTACGAACGCTGCTATCGGCGACAACGCAACGCAAATCGTTCAAGGTTGGGACCCAACCCAGCTGCAAAAACTTGCTGATGATTTATCGAAAGCGCATCCCGCAATGGAGCAAAAGGCCACCAGCCCGGAGGAAAAGGATGACGCGAAGACCGTCGATGCGATTCGCCGGGAAGCCGCGAATGGGAACAAAAACGGAGTTATTGAGCAGCTTAAAAAACTCGGTAAATGGGGCTGGGAGACGCTCAAAGAACTGGGTGTGTCGGTAGCGGTGGAGACGTTGAAGAAAACGGTGGGTATTTAAAACAAGCAGGCGAGCCGAGCGGCCCTACAGAACCGAACCCATCCTCCGCAAAGAACACGAAGGATGGGTGCACACGGCCTTTTTTACTGGTGGAGTTGCTAGCGGTTTTCCGGCTCAATGCGAAGCTGTTGGAAGTGGCCGGCGTTGGCGGTTTCGCGCTGGTTGATGGCAGTTGTGAGGTGTCGATTGGCCCGCGCGCGAATCCCACGGAGAATGCGGTTCATCTCGGCAAGGCCGGATGTGCCGAACAAATGATTGTCCTGAAGGGCATGCAGGTTCTGGATGGCCTTTTCAAGTCCGGCGTTCAATTCAGCAATGGCGTAGTAAACGTGGGATTTGACCGGCGTTAGCTCAGCGGGTTGATTGTTGGGGCGGCGGCGCGTGTGTTGGGGTTGTGGTTGCGCCAAGTGGATGGAGCGTTTAACTTTACTCGTAGCCATGTTGCCCTCCTAGGGGCGATCTGGTTAGGGCGCGTTCGGTGCGGAAACACTGGGCGCGTCCGTGAGTTTAGTTTTTGGCCATTAGCTCCTGGCTTTTGGCGGTTTGG
>JBGPZS010000565.1:0-2647 GCA_041493865.1 Terriglobia bacterium | reverse complement strand
TGAAGAACTGCAGTCAATCAGCTCAATATCCATCGAACCGAATTGCTCACGACCTTTAGCATAAACTTACACAACTAAAACGAACTCCAAAAAGATTTGCGCCCTTTCGCGTGCATTCGCGGCAACGTCTGTTCCTCTGTCGATGCCGACAGTGTTTTGGCTAATGGCTTGCCAGCTAATCATGCCGCAGCGCTTGCACCGGATCGAGCCGCGCGGCCCGTGATGCCGGATACAGCCCTGCAAACAGGCTCACAAACAATGAAAAGCCCAGCGCGGCTGCCACCAGCCACGGTGGCACCACCCAGAAATTTTCCGGCCGGATGTCCTGCCGTTGCAGATAAATGTTTGTGGCAAAGTTAATGACCCGGCCAATCGTCCAGCCCAGTCCGGCGCCCACCGCGCCGCCCAGGATCCCCATCGATCCGGCTTCGAAGAAGAAGATCCTCTTCACATCACCGTCGCTCGCGCCCAGGGCCTTCATGATCCCGATCTCGCGCCGCCGCTCCATGATCGCCATCACCAGCGTGTTCACAATCCCCAGTGAGGCCACCGCCAGCGCCAGGCTGCCGAAGATCCCCAGAAAGAGGTCCAGGAAGGTGAAGAACCGCGTGATCCCCTTCGACGCGTCAAGAATTGAAAAAGTACTGAATCCCTGCTTCTTGATGTCTTCTTCCACCTGGGCCACTGCCTTGCTCTTGGCCACCCGCACAATCAACGCGACGTAGGTCTTGGTCTCCGCCGGACGCAGCGTGCTCCACAACTCTCCGGCCTGCACCATGTCCAGCGACTCCGCCAGCGCCAGAGGCAGAAACACCGGGGTCCGCCCCTGCCGCAATCCGCGGTTGGGTTCGCTGGAGACAATGCCCACAATCTTCAGCTTCAATTGCCGGGGCACCAGGTTGAAAGACTGCATCTCTTCGGCCTGCGTGCCATCCGCGTTGTCAATGTCGTCCGGATCAGGTTCGCCTTTTTTCCTGGTGGCTTTTCCGCTCAGGGGCGCGCTTTCGCCCGCTTCGCGCTTGTGGTAGCGCAACACAACGTACTTTCCCAGCAACTGGCCGGTCTGTTCTGGCGTCAGCTTCACGTCAGCGCCACGGGGCTCCCGCGGCAGATCAAGAAGTTCACGCCCGAAATCACTCAGGATGATCACTTCCTGCGCGTCGTACGCGGAGAAAAAGTTTCCCTGCACCTCGTCAAAAGCTTCACTGGTGCGGGCCGATTGCGGCAGCGTTCCCACCACCGTATAGTGATTGCCGCTCTTGTTGCTTTCCACCCGCACGTCAGCCACGGCGCTGAAATTTGGATAGACCTCCACTACGTTCGCCATCTGCTCAAAGCTGTGGCGGGCGGCGTCATCCAGCGGCTTGGGCTGGCCGGTAACCGGGGCTGCTTGCGCGAACCTCGGCCCGCGCGCGTCCTGGCGCGATGTGACCACCACGGTGTCAAACAATCCCGAACGTCCCAATTGCCGCGTCGCCAGTTTTTGCAATCCGATCCCCAGTGACAACATGGCCACCAGTGACGCCACGCCCACGCCAATGCCTAATGTGGTGAGCGAATTGCGCAAGCCCGCTTCACGCAGGTTGCGTCCCGCCAGCTCGATCAGGTCGTAAGCTCTCACCGTGTGGCTCCAATCTTTTCCAGGTCGTTCACTGACTCGCCCACCAGTTTGCCATCGCCAATAAATACCAGACGGTTGGCGTACCGTTCCGCCAGAGGCCGCTCATGCGTGACCATGATTACGGTCATTTCCAGCGTGCGGTTGAGTTCGCGAATCAGGTCCATGATCTCTTTGCCGGTCTTTGAATCCAGGTTGCCCGTGGGTTCGTCCGCCAGCAGCAGTTTCGGGCGGTTGGCCAGCGCTCGCGCCAGCGCAGCCCGCTGCTGCTCTCCGCCGGACATCTCGCTTGGCCGGTGTCTCATGCGGTCACTCAATCCCACGCGCTCCAACGCCTCCACCACGCGCGCTCGGCGTTCCTTCCGCTTGACCTCGGCAAAGCGCATGGGCAGCTCCACGTTCTCGTAAAGCGTCATGGTCGGAACCAGGTTGAATGACTGGAACACCATTCCCACAATGTGCCGCCGGTATTGCGCCAGTTGCTCGGACGTCATGGTTGCCAGGTCTGAGCCTTCAACCACAATCGCTCCGGAATCCGGCCGGTCCAGCCCGGCAATCAGGTTCAGCAACGTGGACTTACCCGACCCAGATGCTCCCAGCAGCGCGATAAACTCGCCCCGCCCCGCCGCCAGGCTCACGCCATCTACCGCGGGGATCGTCGAGCGTCCCAGCTTGTAATGCCGCACCACGGAGACGGTCCTGACGGATTCGAATTCGGTGCCGTTTGTTGCCACAGTGAAATCTCTCCAATGATTCTATCCGCATGTTACTACGCAAGTTGGGATTCCGTTCCTCCTGGCCAGCCATTCACCTTAGGACAAAAGTCCGTTGCCGCAGTGTCCCTCAAACCTGTTGACCTCGACTTCCGACTAAGTCCTGACGTTACCCGCACGATTCATCGCACATTGGCGCAGTGCGAGCTTGCGTGGTGTTCCGATCACCCGATCACCCGATCACGGCGATCACCCGATCTTTTTTTGTCCCCCTGCCCCTCCCCCCTATGTCATCCCAATTCATCCCAAGACATCC
>JBGPZS010000558.1:0-2696 GCA_041493865.1 Terriglobia bacterium | reverse complement strand
CGGGGTGTTCGGCCTTCTGGGACCCAACGGGGCGGGAAAGACCAGCACCATCCGCATGATGATCGGCATTACCGTGCCCGATTCCGGGAAGATCAACCTGTTCGGCAAGCCGTTTGAGCGCAAGAGCCTGAACAAGGTCGGCTACCTGCCGGAAGAGCGCGGGCTCTACAAGAAGATGAAGATCATTGACCAGCTCGTCTTTCTGGGCGAATTGCATGGCATGACCAGCGGCGCAGCCAAACAAAAAGCCGTGGAGTGGTGCAAACGGCTGGAGATTGATGCCTGGCTGATGAAGAAGGTGGAAGAGCTTTCCAAGGGCATGCAGCAGAAAATACAGTTCATCGCTGCCTTGCTGCACGATCCCGATTTCATCATTATGGACGAGCCGTTCTTCGGGCTTGATCCCGTCAATGCCACGCTGCTCAAGGACGTGATGCTTGACCTGAAAAAACAGGGCAAGACCATCCTGTTTTCCACTCATCGCATGGACCAGGTGGAGAAGCTGTGCGACAGCATCTGCCTGATCAACAAAGGCACGGCGGTGCTGCAGGGCGACCTCAAAACCATCAAGGCTGGTTACGGCAAAAGCAACGTGCAGATCGAGTATGAAGGCAATGGCGACTTTCTGGAAAAGAACCCGCTGGTGAGCACCTTTAACAACTACGGCAATTATGTGGAAGTCCGCCTGGCGCCGGGCGCGGACGCGCAGCAGTTGCTGCACATGGTGGCGGAGAAGTCACGGGTCAATAAGTTTGAATTAATGGAGCCATCGCTCGAAGAGATCTTTATCAATACGGTGGGCAAAGACAATGCATAACACTTTTATCATCGCCAAGCGGGAATACCTGGAGCGCGTGCGCTCGCGCTCATTCGTGATCATGACGTTCTTTATTCCATTGCTGATGTTCGGCGCCACCATGGGGCCCACCCTGCTGATGAACCGGGGCTCCGGCGATACCAAGCACATGGTTGTGGTGGCCGCGGACCGCGATACCGCGGAGATGATCCGCAGCCGCATTGAGCAGAAGCAGGACGAAGAGAAATCCGGGAGTAAAGCAGACAATAAGGTGGTTCGAAACCGGAGCTTGCCGCCAGCGCAATTCACCGTAGAAGTGAGCACGAACACCGCTGACTCAGAACGCGCGGCGCTCACGGAAAAGGTCAAGGCCAAGCAGCTAGACGGCTTCCTCTGGGCCACACCGGAGGCAATCAAAACCCGGAAGCTCGACTTTGTGACCCGTGACACCTCCAGCGTTATCGAGAACAGCGTTCTCGGTCAGACCGTCAGCGACGCATTGCGCCGCAGCGCGCTAAAAAGCAAAGGTCTGAAGGAAGACGAAATCGAAGCCGCTCTCCAGCCGGTGGAGGTGGAACCGGTGAGCCCGATGGGGAAAGATGCGCCCAACCCGCAGGTAATGTTTTTTGCCACCTTCGGTATGGTGATGGTGCTGTATATGACCGTGCTTTTGTACGGCATCAATGTCATGCGGTCCATTCTGGAAGAGAAGACTTCGCGCATTATGGAGGTCATGCTCTCCACGGCCAGCGCCAAAGACATGATGGCGGGAAAGATCCTGGGCGTGGGCGCTGTAGGCCTCACGCAGGTGGGTATTTGGGTCGCCACTGCGGGAGTCTTCGCTGCCGGTCCAATGGTGGCCAGCGCCCATATCCTGAAGGGCGTTCTCAGCGTGAAGCTGCTCGTCTTTTTCGGCGTGTACTTCCTGCTGGGCTACGTGCTCTACAGCACGCTCTGCGCCGCCGTGGGCTCCATGGTCAACTCGGAGCAGGAGGCGCAGCAGCTTCAATTCGTGGTGATGATGCCGATGATTCTTTCCGTCATTGTTATCGTGAATATCTTTCAGCATCCGGCTTCAAGCCTGGCGTTCTGGGGATCCATGTTCCCATTCACCTCACCGCTGGTCATGTTTACCCGGATCGCCATGCAGCAACCCCCCATTTGGCAGATTGCGCTCTCCATTGGCCTGATGCTGGCCACCATCTATGGAATGGTCCTGCTTTGCGGCCGGATCTATCGTATCGGCATCCTGATGTATGGCAAGAAACCGAACCTGCCGGAAATCATGAAGTGGATCAAGTACGCGTAGATTTGTCGTCCTGAGCGGAGCGCCTGGAGAATCGATTCGCAACCAAGCCTTATACAATCTGAGTGTGAGCGACGCTGCCCAGGCCGAAATCAAGAGCGAGAGCGCCGCAGGCTTTCGCTCTTTTTCCTTCAGTGAGCGCGTCAAGCTCTGGCTGATCTCCTGGGCTGGATTTCTGTTCATCCGCATCGTTGGCGCCACGTTGCGCTACCGGTTCATTCCCGAACCCGGCTGCCTTGCGGAAGAACATGGCCCGGTGTCGCCCTCAATCTGGTGTTTCTGGCACCGCTCGGTGCTGCCCGCGGCCTACCGCTTTCGCAACCAGGGCCTTGCCGTAATGACCAGCCGCAGTTTTGACGGCGAATACATTGCGCGCATCATCCGGAAGCTGGGGTTTGTCGCGGTACGGGGATCGAGTTCGCGCGGAGCGGTGGGGGCCGTGTTCGGCATGCGCCAGCAATTGGAGCAGGGCCGTGGCGCGGTCTTCACCATCGATGGGCCACGCGGCCCGCGCTATGTTGCCAAGCCCGGTCCTGTCCTGCTGGCCAAAAAGACCGGCGTTCCCATCAGTTGCTTTTATGTGGCGGTGGAGCG
>JBGPZS010000031.1:0-15292 GCA_041493865.1 Terriglobia bacterium | reverse complement strand
CAATCGACGCCGAAGTGCCATTGATTATTTCGATCACCGAAGGCATCCCGGTCCTGGATATGGTCCGTGCCTTCGAGTTTCTGAAGATCAAAGGCAAGTCGCGGCTGATCGGGCCGAATTGTCCGGGCATCATCTCGCCCGGCAAAGCCAAGGTCGGCATCATGCCAGGACACATCCATAAGGAAGGAAACGTTGGCATCGTTTCGCGCTCGGGTACGCTGACCTACGAAGCCGTGTTCCAACTGACCAAGCGCGGCATTGGCCAGTCGACGGCGATCGGGATCGGCGGCGATCCCATCATCGGAACCAATTTTGTCGATGCGCTCAAACTGTTTAATGAAGATCCTGAAACCCACGCCATCATCATGATCGGCGAGATCGGCGGCAGCGCGGAAGAGACCGCGGCCGAGTACGTGAAACAGCACGTGAAGAAGCCGGTGGTCTCGTTCATCGCCGGTCAGACAGCGCCTCCCGGCAGGCGCATGGGCCACGCGGGCGCGATCATCTCCGGCGGGCACGGTACGGCGACAGAAAAGATCAAAGCGCTGGAAGCGGCGGGGATCGCGGTAGCGAAGTCGCCGGCCATGATGGCCCAGACGCTGCTGGACCGGATGGGGGCTGCGAAGGTTTAAGGCAGCAGAGGTGCTTCTTCGGCATCGGCGCAAGGGAAGATTCGAAATCTGAGGAGTCATTTACCAGGAATGAACACACTGCAACGCACTTTCTCTATCGTCAAACCGGACGCAGTGGCCACGGGCGCCACGGGCGACATTCTCCATATGCTTCAGGAGAATGGTTTCCGCATCATTGGCTTAAAAATGTTAGAAATAAACAAGCAACAGGCGGAGGGCTTTTACGCCGTGCACGCCAGCCGTCCATTCTTCGATTCGCTGACCACGTTCATGTCGAGCGGACCCATCGTGGTTCTGGCGCTGGAGAAGGACAACGCCATCGCCGACCTGCGCAAGCTGATGGGCGCCACCAACCCGGCCAATGCCGAAGACGGCACCATCCGCAAGAAGTGGGCGTCGAGCATTGAGCACAACGCCATTCATGGCTCTGATGCCGACGAAACCGCGCGCTTCGAGCTGAGCTATTTCTTTGCGGGCTATGAATTCTGCAAGTAGTGCCGGTGGATTCGTTTTCAAAGACCGTTTCAATCCCAACGCAGTGAGGACCCATGCCACTGATTCAAGTCACCATGTTGAAGGGCCGTACGGCTGAGCAGAAACGCAAAGTTGCCGAACGGATCACCCAGGTCATGGTTGAAGACGCCAAGGCCGCGAAGGAAGCCGTGGTAATCACGTTTATTGAGATCACGCGTGAGGACTACGCGAACGCGGGCGTGCTGCTGGCCGACAGAGATTAGCTGACGCTCACTGCCCTTTAGCGCTGCGCCTTGGCCGGTCCGGCGTTTTTCTGTAGATCAGTCAGGGCGCCACGCAGCAGCTTTGTGTTCCTCTCGACCGCCGCTTCCAGCAATGCCACCTGTTGTTTGGCGGCAGACCAGTCGTTTTTCTCCGCGGCTTCCGTCAGGCCTGGCAATTCCAGATGCGCGTAGGTATAGCGCGCCGCGTACAGTAGATGCTGGAACCACGGCCGTCCGGGAATGCCATCCGGCGTGAGCCAGTTGGATTCCACCTGCATGAGTTGCTGGCCCAGTTTCTCTGCCTGCTCAGCCTTCAGCGAATTCGTTGCTAGCGCGGCGCTGATAGCGGCATTCAATGCTTGCCCCGCTTTTTCAAACTCACCGATCTCACTGTACAGCGCCGCCAGGTCAACGTTGGGCCGCACTTTGCTTTTATGGTCCAGATCATTCACGAATTCGCGAATGTTGGCGGCGTATGCGGCAAAGTCCAGAGGCAGCACATCAGCATTGGCCAGACGCAGCGCCAGCAGGCCCCACAAATCTGAAATCACGATGTGATATTTGAATCCAGGGTCGCCGAAATGTTCCATCCAGAAATGATCGTCATACATGGAGTGATAGACGCCGTACTGGCCATCAAATTCCAGGCCGACCGTCGGCCGTCCCAGGTGATTCAGGAACACCGTATGGTCTGAGCCGCTGCCGATTCGCGTGTTGACCAGCCTGCTGTCGGCGAGCGGAGGCCTGACCTTTTCCTCCTGGGCGCGGGTTTGGCGCCAGACATCGTAGAGCGTCTCGCCCGTGGGAACGTGCAACGTGTGGCTCGCCTCCACGATCATCGGCGCCAATGACGCTACGGCGTCAGCGTGAAAGTCAGGGACGGGATTGCCGCTGCGATTGCCCGGGCCTGAGGCCGAAGAATCCACGTTAATGTAGGCAATCAGTTTCTTCTTCAGCTCGTCGCCGAATTGCTCGCCCCACTCGGTGGAACCGGTGAGTGCGTATTCTTCTCCATCCCAGCTGCAGATCACCAGCGTGCGCCGCGGACGCGCGCCATTCTTCTTCAACTCGCCCAGCGCGCGCGAAAGTTCCAGCATGGAAGCGGTGCCGCTCGAGGGATCAACGCCGCCAAAGGCCCACGCGTCACGATGATTGCCAAGCAGGACCCATTCGTCGGGAAATTCGCTGCCCCGTATGCGCGCTTCCACCACGGTATAAGGCTGCACGCTAGTGTCCATGTCAACTTTCAAATGGACTTTGACGCTGCCGGTCAGGCGGTATTGGATGGGCAAAGCGCCCTTCCAACTCTTCGGCGCTTTCGGACCATTCATGTTTTCGAGCAGCGGTTTTGCGTCATGCCAGGAGAGCGACAATGCGATGATCTTCGGCAGCGAGCGCGCTTCTTCCACCGGAATGCGCCTGGCTCCCGCGACGGAAGCCCATCCCGGCGTGGTGGGATCGCCGGGAACGATGAAGTCGTAGGTGATGGCGCCGCGTTGTATGTGGCTCTCCGGGCCCCAGGGGCCGTCGGGGAAGACTTTGCCGCGCTTGTAGCCGTCTTCTGCCGGGTCGGAATAGACCAGCATGGCGGCCGCGCCTTCGCGCTCGGCGGTCAAGGCTTTGAAGCCGCGATAACTGTAAGGATTGGAGTAGCGCACCAAAACGATCTTGCCTTTTACGCTGATGCCTTTGCTCCGCAACAGAGCATAGTCTTCTGGATTGCCGCTGTGCGCGTACACCACTTCCGCCGTGACCTCGCCGGAGGCGGAGTAGCCCAGATACGCCGCCGACACGCGCGGGTTCTTCGTGTCCGCATCGGCATCGTACGGCGCTTCCCGCAACGTGGCTTTGTATTGCACTGGAGCTACCATCTCCAGAGATATTTCGCGCGGCGCTGAGTGCAGCACTTCATATTTGCGCAGCACCACGTCTTCCCAGCCTTGTTGCCTCCACTGGTCGGCAATGTAATCCGCCAGTTCGTTGTTGCGCGCCGAGGCTGCCGGATGCGGTTCAGCCGTAAGATAGCGGTGCCATTCGCGGGCACGCTCCGCTGAAGGAATCTTCAGGAACTGCTCTTCGATTTGTCTCTCCAATGCGGCGCCGGCCGGCGTAAAGCCCAGGATGGGCTTGTTCTCCTTCACTGCAAGCTGTTGCTTCGATGCCTTCTGGTCCGACGCCTGCGTGCCGGCCAATGCAGGTAGTAGCGCCACCATCAGGGCCAATCGGGCCGGCCGCAATTTCAGAACTCGAATCATGGTTCCCTCAAGAGCTAATCAATTTTTTGATCGTTACATTCGGTCTGCTACACGGAAAAAACCTTCTCTATCGCCGCGGCAATGGCCTGCACCGCAGTCCGGCACTCGTCCGGGGTGATGATAAACGGCGGCGCCAGCAGGATGTGGTCTCCGTTCACGCCGTCCACGCAGCCTTGCACCGGATAGGTGAGAACGCCTTGCTCCATGGCGGCGCGAAAGATTTTTCCCGCGATGTCTTCTTCACGCGGAAACGGCGCGCGCGTGGCCTTGTCTTTCACAAACTCAATGCCCGCCAGCAGGCCCAGGCCGCGAACGTCGCCAACGGGGCTGTGCTCTTTCAGCGGTGCGAGTGCGGCAAACAACTCGTGGCCGGCGTCAGCGACCCTTGCCAACAAATCTCTTTTTTCCAGCTCGTCCATCACCGCATTGCCCGCGGCCATGGAGACGGGATGGTTTTGATAAGTGAAGCCGTGCTGAAATACGCCGGAGCCGCGAGCTAATGCATCCACGACGCGCGGACCAACCATCACGGCGCCCAGCGGCGCGTATCCGCTGGCCACGCCTTTTCCGATGGTGATCATGTCCGGCTCCACGCCCCAATGGTCCACCGCGAACGGGCGGCCAGTGCGGCCCATACCGGTCATCACTTCGTCGGCGATGAGCAGCACATCATGGTCCCGGCAAATCCCGGCAAGACGTTGGACGTAACCCTCGGGCGGCACGGCCGCTCCCAGAGTCGCACCCACAACAGGTTCAAAGATAAATGCCGCCACCGAATTTGCCTGAGCGTCATTTGCGTGATCAGCGCGGAGCAACGTTTCAAGTTCGTCGGCGCAAGCCAGACCGCAGCCGGGAAAGCGCAGGGCGAGCGGGCAATGCCGGCAGAAGCATGGATCGATATGGCCCCACTCCGGCAGCAGCGGCCGATAGGGCTCGCGGCGGGCCAGGTTCCCGCTTAACGCCATGGCGCCCAGCGTGCTGCCGTGATAACTCTGCCGCCGGCTGAGTACGCGAAACCGGCCGGGCTGGTTGCGTTCCAGAAAGAACTGACGCGCCAGCTTGATTGCGGTTTCACTGGCTTCAGAACCGCCGGAGGTGAAATAGACGCGGCCTCCGCGGCGCATGCCCACGGGCGCCAGGGCTAGAAGCCGGGCAGCAAGTTTTTCCGCGGCCGCGGTATGAAACTGCGAGCTATGCGCAAAGGCGAGCTGTGTGGCTTGCTCCGCCATGGCGCGACCCACGGAAGCAACGCCATGGCCGATGTTGACAACGGCAGCCTGTCCCGCCGCATCCAGATATTTTCTGCCATCGGCGGCAGTCACCCAGCAGCCTTCGCCGCGCACGGCTAGCGGATAGTCTCTCTTGAAGTTTCGCGGGAAGAGCGCTGAATCATTCGCCACGGCGTGCCGATTCTAGCAGAGCAAGCGCCATGCCGAACCGTGCCACACAAACGGCCAGCCAAATTACTCCTGCCGCAGAGCGGCCACGGGGTCAACGCGCAACGCTCTCAGCGCCGGCACATAGCACGCCAGCAGCGCCGCAAACGCAACCAGTAATGCCACTGTGCCATAAGTCAGCGGATCAACCGGCTTGACACCGAAAAGCAGACTGGCCACAAAACGCGAGAACGCGACCGCTCCGGCCAAACCAATGACTATGCCGATCAGAATCGGACGCATGCCCTGGCCCACAATCAGCGCCAGCACGCTGCGGGGAGTTGCACCAAGAGCGACGCGCAAGCCGATTTCCGCGGTCCGCCGCCCCACGGAATAGGCCAGCACTCCGTAGACGCCAACCAGAGCGAGCAAGAGCGCGACACCGGCAAAAATCGTGAGCAGGAGCATGTTGAAGCGCCGCGGCGCCACCGAATGGGAAACTATTTCGTCCAGGGTCTGCACATCCGAGAGTGGCAGGTTCGGATCAACCTCTTTCAAAATGGAGCGCAGGACTGGCGTAAGCGCCGCGGGATTGCCGGCGGTGTGTACTGCGAACTGTACCGGACCCGGCCCGGCGCCGTAAGAAGGCATATAAACAGTCAGTGTGGGAGCAGCTTCCAGACCACGCTCGTGCTGGTTGGCGACCACACCAATAACTTCAGCGGGATCATTGCTTTGTCCCTTCCACAGCAGCGCCTGGTGGCCTACGGGATCTTCTCCCGGCCACAATGTATCGGCCAGGCGCTTGCTGATGATCACACGCCACGGTTTGCCGATCTTGTCATGCTGGTTGAAGGTGCGGCCTTTGAGGATGGGTATACCCAGGGCGCGGAAGTAGTCGCCGCTGACGATCCGCCACCCGGCCCAGGGAAAGTGCCCGCTGTCACCGTCCGGCCGTTCCCCGGCAACGATGCCCATGCCTGGGTCCCAGCCTACGATCGGGCGCGAGTTCATGGCAGCCACCGATTGCACGCCGGGGACCGTGCTGACGCGATCAAGGAAGGCCGCAACCAACTCGTCTGCGCGGTCCTTGTATGACCCGGGGATGTTCACGGCGGCGAGAAGACGGTTCTCCGATTGAAAGCCCCGATCCACACGCAGCAGCCGGTCAAAGCTGCGGATGAGCAGGCCTGCTCCAACCAGCAGCATGAGTGAGAGCGCAACTTCACAAGCCACCAGCACGGAGCTCAATCTCTTTTGTGCCCGCGAGCCGGCCTGGCTGCGTTCGCCTTCGCGCAGGCCTGCAACAATGTTTTTGTACGGCGCCTGAAATGCCGGGACCAGGCCGGAAAGCGCTCCGGTTGCAATCGCCGCCAGTAATGTAAAACCTAATACCCAGAAGTTTATTCCAAGCTCCGCAAGGCGCGGGATACCGCCGGGGTCGGCGGCCTTGATGGCCACAATGGCGAGCATGGCCAGCAACACGCCAAAAATCGCGCCGGTCAGGCCCAGCACCAGAGATTCGGTCAGGACCATTCTGAAGATGCGCGCGCGGCTTGCACCCAGCGCGGCGCGGACAGCGATCTCACGCGTCCTGCCCGTGGCTTTGGCCAGCAGCAGATTGGCCAGGTTCACGCACGCAATGAGTAGCAGAAACCCCACAGCGCCCATGAGTACCCAGAGTTTGGTGCGCAGGTCAGTGTCCGCAAGCCAGTCCGCCGCGGGACCCAGCGCAGCTCCCATTCCTGCATCGTCTTTGGGATATTGCTCCGCCAGCGATTTGCAGATGGCCTGGAGATCGGCCAGCGCGGTTTCCAGGGTCACGCCTTTGCGCAGGCGTCCGATGACTTCGAATTCAAAGCTGCCCCGGTCGGCATCGGCATGATGTACCAGGGGAATGAAAACGTCGGCGGCATCAAGCCAGGGCTCGCCCGGAGGCAGGACGCCTACAACCTGAAAAGATTTGTTGCTCAGCCGGACGGTCTTGCCGACCACCTGGGGGTCGCCATTGAAATGCGTCTTCCAGAACCTGTTGCGCAGCAGCACAACGTTGTTGTCATGGCCGGGCTGGTCTTCTTCTGGAAGAAAGTCGCGTCCGGCAACCGGCTGCACTCCCAGGACGCGAAAAAATCCTGCCGAGACAGTTCCGCCTGCAACCTGCTCCGGCTCGCCTGCGCCGGTCAGGTTCGCGGTGAGCGGATGAAAGGCGGCAATGCCTTCAAATGTCCGGGTGCGCGCCTGAACGTCCCAGAAATTCGCTTCGGTAAACGAGACCCGGTTCCACTGGTTCCTGGTGCGCGACTCCCATATCTGCACCAGCCGCGACGCCTCCGGAAAGGGCAGCGGCTCAAGCAAGACTGAATAGAACACGCTGAAAATGGCTGACGTGGCGCCTATTCCAACCGCCAGCATCAGCACGGCCAGGAAAGTCGAGCCCAGGTTTTTTCTCATGTTGCGGATGGCTTGGCGAAAATCCAGGAAGATGGTGTTCATGGGACCTCGCTTGAAGGAAGGGCATGCGCACACTACCGCGCATTCGTTTGACTAGAATACGGCGCCCTGGTTAGGAAGAGTTCTCAGGCATTTTACAGGAGCTGTAGAAGCGACGGCGATCAATCACCCGAACCTTTTAACTCGCCGACATGCGGGCACTTGCGTAGGCAACATTTCTCTTGGCCCACTTGCGAAAGTAATCTGCGGTTTCAGCAACATCGGACCGTACGGCAACTCCAGCGTTCTGGCCCAGGAGTACCGATGCAATCTCACGCGCCTCGGAAGACGCGCCTTCAAGCAAACTTTGCAGCATATCGGGTGTGGTAGTGGGATCGGTCGAAAACTGCGCAATCTGCGTCAGTATCGACGAATCTTCCGGTTCAAGACGGATCAACATGAAACATTCTCCCGGCCATCAACAAACTGCCGCAAAAGCTGGTTAAACCTGTCCAGATAGTAACCCAGAAAACAGCCATCTCGACGGATTTAATCCTGGCTTTCCAGCGCCTCTCAAAGTCTTTGGCCTACTATCATTTAGATGTCACAGAAACAGGATGGATGCCAGAAAGCATCGGGTAACCCGCATTACGTTTGTCCCCTCTGCCGTCGGCGGTCCACTCCTCCAGACGACGAACAGAAAGAGAAATTATCACGCCCTGACTGCCTGCGGGCATTTCAATCTCAACCGGCGCCGGACTCTTGGCATCTTTCCAGAGCGCCACGACCCTCCTTGGCTGGACACCCGCCGGAGGCCGGCTGAGAGAGCACATCCCGCCGCTGGTTACCGTTAGAACCGATGATCCGGGATCGTCGGCCAGCGTGGTTGCGTAGCGAGCGCCCCACCTCTCTTTGAGTTGAGGGCCGTCCATCAGCAATGCAATCACAAGATTTGGCCCGACTGCTCTTACCAGGTCCCCGACCGGATCGGGCCGGGCGAGGTCTTCACAGATCAGCACCGACATTACAAGCCAGGGCAGCACGGCGATGAAGTTGAGCTTGCGATCACTGAGTGAGATGTGCTCCCACCAGAACTTCTCCGGATAGAGCCTGCTTCCCAATCCATATTGCGAAATCTGCGGCTGGTCCAGCATCCAGCGATGGTGCTTGTGCTGAATCAGCGGCTTGATGGTCGGCAGGTCAACATAGAGAAAGTTCTGGCTGTGCACGCTGGCATGGGCGGCCGCCTCGCCGACTCCGCTCACGAGAAAGACT
This sequence comes from Terriglobia bacterium, assembly GCA_041493865.1. Classification (GTDB taxonomy): domain Bacteria; phylum Acidobacteriota; class Terriglobia; order Terriglobales; family Acidobacteriaceae; genus Angelobacter. The sequence continues at coordinate 6,587 of JBGPZS010000031.1, read as the reverse complement.
CCGCGGCGCAATACAGCGTCACTCAAGAGTTTGTGCTGCTCGGCGTTGAGCGCAGCTTCCGGAAGCACAATGCCGTCGACCCGTCCCATCTTGTTGCACGCCGCTTCGTACAGGTCCTCCACCATGCGGACCACATTCTGGGGCGATGAGTCGTTGTTTTGATAGCCGAAGAACCCGAAATTCTGCGGCATGTTCCTCATTTCCGTCGGGGTTGGCTGCGTAACATCAAACTGCCTTGGGGTGACCAATTCCGGCCACGGCACCAGCAGAAGGTTGAGGCTCAGTTCCTCCGCGTTGCCGTAGGGGCCCATCACCCATTGCGGTTTGATCTCGTCGGCGCTACATAACGCCAGGTGATGGGAGAGCGACCTGCTCGTCAATCCATTTTGCGGGGTCCGGCACTTGGGTAAAACACATAAGCGGGAAGGATGGACCTCTTCGCATAAAGTGGCCGCCATTCCGGAGTGCTTGCGCAAGGATTCCGCACGCACATAGAATTTCAAATCGCCCGTGGTCTTCGGGGTGCCCGGAGTACCTGGACTGCCGGGCAGCCAAAAGCCTTCTGAAGCTTCGTCGGCCAGGGCGCAAAGCTCGAGCAGGGCTTGGGCGAGCGGCACGTTCGCTGCAATCTGTTCGACGGGATTGCTCCAGGAGCTGGAGACTATGTTCCACCTATCCGCGATGAAGGGTGGTATTGCGGGCCAAATCTTGCCCCACTCCTTACCGCGCTCGGCAATCCAGCTAGCCCAGGCCTCAGGAGCGGGGCCGGTGGCTGCTCCGGCTGGCGGCCAATTCTCCAGGATCCGACAATAGGCCCCGGCTTTGCACAACAACGCCATGCAAAGACCAAATATGTCAGGCGGCCAATTGGGTGATGAACGGTCTGTCTGCAGCCGGGGAAGAAGATAGGAGAGAAAACTGCCTACAAGCAGCCCTTCACCCCGGAATGTTGGTTTGGTTGCGCTTGTTTCCGGCGCGGACTTTGACGGCTCGTCGGGCATCGCTTACTCCGCCGTTTGACGTTGGGAACCTCAGGCTCAACAACTGTAACGCAAAAACAGGGCATTTCTCTTCTAAGAAATGCTGTTCAAAGACAGCTTTGAACGCACGGTTACTCGATGGGATGATACAGGTCCCGGCTTCTATGCTCCATGATCGCGTCCAGGCCGCCGATCACGTACTGCTTGAAGTAGGGCGCGTTGCGGTGGGCTGCAAGCGCGGCCGCATCGTTATATTGCTCGTAGAAAAGGAATTTGCGCGGGTCCTCGGTTGACTGGTGGCCGATGTAAAGCAGGCAGCCTGGCTCTTTGCGCGAATACTCCTGCAGGACGCGGATGTACTCGCGGCATTTTTCTTCCGCTCCGGGCTTCACCAGCATGTCAACTTTTAGAACGATCATTTTGCTTCTCGTGTAAAGATTCTGCACAGCTGAGACCCTTCCTCTCGCTACGCTGCGCGTCAGGGTTTCGGCAGGAGGCTCCCGCTTTGCTCACGCCTCCTGAACGCCTCAACTTTTAGAACGATCATTTTGCTTTCATGCCTTTGTGCGCCGCGCCCTGAATCTCCACTTCGAATGCGGGCAGAAGCATGATCTGGCCGCGCTCCGGCCCGGTGGAGACCATGCCGATTCTGGCCCCGCTTTCCCGCTCGATAAAACGCAGATAGTCCTGGGCTTTTTTAGGCAGATCTTCAAAGCTAGTGGCGCCTTCAGTGGATTTCTTCCAGCCCGGCATCTTTTCATAGATGCATTCCACCTGTTCAAAGCCGGTGGCCAGCGCGGGGACAGAGTCCACCCTCTTACCCTTGATCTTGTAGCCGACGCAGACAGGGACTTCGTCGAGCACGTCGAGCACGTCCAATTTGGTGACCACCCACCAGTTCACGCCGTTGATCATCTGCGCGTAGCGCAGCAGAGGGAGATCGATCCAGCCGCAGCGGCGGGAGCGACCGGTGACCGCGCCGTACTCATTGCCGCGCGCGCGAAGCTGCTCGGCGATTGGGCCTTCCACCTCGCTGGGGAACGGGCCGCCACCCACGCGGGTGCAGTAAGCCTTGGTTACGCCAACGACATTCTGAATTGCATTGGGCGGGATGCCGGTGCCGGTGGCTGCGCCGCCCGCCGTGCAACTGGATGAAGTCACAAAGGGGTAGGTGCCGTGGTCGATATCGAGCATGGTGGCCTGCGCGCCTTCAAACATCACGGACTCGCCTTCGGCCAGCGCATGATTGAGCAGCACGGCGGTGTCGGCGACGAACGGAGCGATTTTTTCGGCGGCGCGCGCGTACTCGGCATACATGCTGTCGGCATCGAGCGGCTCAGAGTTGAAGAGCGCGTGCGCAATCATGTTCTTTTCGCGGCAGGCATTCTCGATGGTCTTCTTGAGCAGCGTGGAGTCGAGCAGATCGGCCACGCGCAGGCCGCGGCGGCCCATTTTGTCTTCATACGCCGGGCCGATGCCACGCGAGGTGGTGCCGATCTTGACGCGTCCGGGAGCGTTCTCCGCTCCCATTTCAATCATGCGGTGATAAGGCAGGATCACGTGGGCGCGGTTGGAGACAAAAAGATTGCCGTCCACCTGCACGCCGGCTTCACGCAGCATGCTGACTTCCTTCAGGAAGGCCAGCGGGTCCAGGACCACGCCGTTGCCGATCACGGAGCGGCAGCCCTTGCGCAGCACGCCGCAAGGCACCAGTTGCAGCACAAATTTTTTGCCCTTGATGATGACCGTGTGCCCGGCGTTATGCCCTCCGGCATAACGGGCCACGATGGAAAAATTGTGCGAGAGAACGTCTACGATCTTGCCCTTGCCTTCGTCGCCCCACTGGGCGCCGATGATCACCGCTGTCTGGCCACGCTTCACTGGAAATGCACACTCCTCGCCCGTAACTGTTTTTCGCCGATTGAAAATATATTCCTGGGAAATCTGGACGGGAAAGTTTCTGTTACTTATAGATTTTAACAAAGCCGGGGGACTTGCGGAAGAAAAGCCATGCTTCGGCGGGCGAAGCACCGAGGAAGGACGGCCGGCGCAAAACCCCAAACTCGGGACGCCGGTAGATTTGCGCTTGTGCCCAGGCGCAGCCTTACGTGCCGAACCGCTCCGCGGCGCGGGCCCTGGCTTTTGCGGCCTCTTCTTCCCGGTTCTTGGGCGGCGCGGTGGTCTCAAGCGAGCGGAGCAGCCGGTTCGAGATGCCGGCGACTTCATCGATCGCAGCTAGAAAAACGGCTTCATTCGCCTTCGACGGTTTGTTGAAGCCGGTGATCTTTCTTACGAACTGCAGCGAGGCTGCACGGACCTCTTCTTCGGTTACGGGCGGATCAAAGTTGAACAGCGTTTTAATGTTTCTGCACATCCTTAAGACCTCATCAGGCAAATTCCGGCGATTTTTTTTCACCGCCAAAGTACCAAACACAATAGCGCCATCACCACCAGTTGCGCAATCAGGACTGGCGACTCCTTCTGCGTCGGGGCCAGCGCTTTCAGGACGGACACTTTCAGAAAACTCTGCACCACCAGGACGAAGGTATTCAGATAGTGGGCAATCACAGCGGTAACCACGTAAATCCCACGCCAGTTACCGGCAAGGTGCTTCGCATAGCTCAGGGGCCTGCAGAGTCTGGTTTTGGTACGCGCACATCTTCTTGAGACCGCTGTTCCATTTTAGGAATAATGTGACTTCTAACGTCCGAATATTAGCAGTTAGTAATGTGAATACTTCATAGTATGTTCAATAATAGAGTCCGGGTTTCCAAAACCCAATAAAGCAAAGTAAGGAGCGTCTACAATGCGACTATTGACCAACATTTTTCGTGTTGTCATCCCCGCACTGGCCATTCTGTTGTTGTGCGGCTCACAACAAATGCGTGCCCAGTCCCCGGTTTGGACCCAGATACCTTTGCCAAACGCGAGTTCATGTTCCGCAACCCCCTGGGGATCTTCATCGCCTTCCAATTGCGTCTGGGGCAATGTGCAAGAGCAAATCGGCGCAGGCTATTCTGCGACCCTGATGAACCCTGGTGTTGGAAACCCAGCTGGCGTAAGCGGAGCATATATTACCGGCTGCAACTACCTGAATGGTACTCCAGGATATTATGGAAGCCAGCAGAACCTGTGGCAGGTTGCGAGCGCTTACGGCATAATACCAGGTCATCCGTGCGTGACCGGTCCTGTATTCTCTTTACAATCAAATTATATCCTGTGGTACCAGGCAGGTTACGGACTGGAGTTCAATGGTAGATTTTCAGGTACCACGAACGACGGGGCTGCTGGAATCTTTTTCACAGACAGTCAATTTGCGCAGGCGGGACGCGAGTACGGACTCGCTTATGTTTTTCAAACAAATGCGCTGTCACTATACTGGAGCATAAACACGAACTGCTATAACAACGTCTGTTGGACCGGCTACGACCCTAATTCCCAAACGGGAACCGGCTCTGTGGTAACCGAGACATATGACACGTGCGCAATCAACACTAATCCAAACTATGGCCCAGCGATCGACCCATCGACCGACTATATCTACAACATATACTTTACTTCGGTGAATGGAACGCTCACGGCCAACTGCATAATAAAGAGTGCATCGTCGATGACGGCATTGACTACAAACTACTTTACCTGGAAGCCCAACTTCCATTTTGATTACAACACCGGTATCTTTAGCGGTCCGGTGGGCTCCTGGTTTACCGCTCCGACAAACGATGCTCAGCCGTCCGGCGCAGGGTGGTACAGCGCGGCGATACTTCCAACAACAACCGCAAGTCCTACCGGGAACGCCGCCATCCAGATGAACTGGCTTAAAGTTGCGAAGTAGGGACCGAAGTTGAGCCAGTCGTAGACGGCAATTCTTCCGGAGAGGACGCGGATACTGGGAATCGAAAGTCCGCAAGGCCAGTTCCGGACGCAGGTCGATGGCCGGTGCCCAGGGATTGCGTCGTCTTTCTATTCTCCGATACAAATGGGTGCCAGAGGGATAGAAAATAACACAAGCTTGGGCCACCCATACTGTTCCATTTCAGGAACGCTGTGGCTCTAGCAAAAACCTTCGTACTGGTCGGGCCCTGACACTTGTCTCGTCGACACTTGTCACGCTGTGGATGCTAAAACACGTGCGGGGATAGTGGAGTGGGCCTCATCAGGCAGATTCCGGGCGAAATTTTTTCACCGCGCGAATGCCAAGCACGATGAACAGCACCAGCAATATGCCCTGCGCAATCGCAAATGGCGGCTCATTTCCTTTTGGAGCCAAGGCATGTAAGGCCGGCACTTTCAGAAAGCCTTGCACCACAAGAACAAAACAATTCAGATAGAGCGCTATCACCGCGGTAACGACGTAGATGGCCCGCCATTTGCCGGCCATGTGAAACGTGTAGCGCGCCACGATAGCGAAAAGGAGCACAACGAGAGAGATGGCTCCGACAATGTGCGACGGCAGCAGGTGATTGAAGGGAAAGCCAAAGCCGGTCACGCTGGTCAGGACGGTGGTCAACAGAAAGAGCGCCGTCATTCCATCCATCCGTTTTGCGCCGAACATACCGAACAAGACGATCAGGCCAGTGACGATCCCCACCAGGCTGATGATGACGTGAAGCAGGGTATATGTCTCGAGGGACATGCCGAAAACCACGGTGAACCTCCGATTTGAAAGAGCTGAGAAATGGTACGGCGTTGCGGCCGAAATTGCCACTGTCAGAACTCGCCGATCAGGGTGCGCGCCGGCAGCCGGGACTTTGCGGCAGCCCCGGCTACGCGTTACCCTTGATCGGGCGATGCTGCCTTTCAAACTTGAGCCTGTTTGCAGGCGTGAGCGCAGCGGAAGCCTGCAGGCGAAATCCTGAGCGTAGCGAAGAACCTCATGACGCTTCCTTTCAAACTCGTCTATAGCGACGACTACTACCTGCCCATCGGCGCGCATGTTTTTCCGGCGCAGAAGTACCGGCTGATCCACAAGAGGTTGCTGGAGAGCGGGCTGGCCGAGCCGGAGGATTTCATCACGCCCAAGCCGGCGCATGACGAAGACATCCTGCTGGTGCATACACGCGAATACGTACAGAAGCTCAGGACGGGAACACTCTCAGACGAGGAAGAGCTGCAGATGGAAGTACCGTACTCGCCGGAGCTGGTCAAAGCGTTCTGGCTGGCGGCTGGGGGATCGATCCTGGCCGCGGACCTGGCGTTGCGCGATGGCGTGGCATGCAATATTGGCGGCGGCTTTCATCACGCACATCCGGACCACGGCGAGGGCTTCTGCGTGATTCACGATGTGGCGGTCGCCATCAAGCGCATGCATCAGGAAGGCAGGATCACGCGCGCCATGACCGTGGATTGTGACGTCCATAACGGCAACGGCACAGCGGTGATTTTTCCGCCGAAGATACGGCCCGGCCATCCGCTGCCCAGCGCCAGCGCAAGCCAGCGCGATATTCGCGCCACGCACGAAGAGCCAAAGAAGGGCGACAGCGGAGAACTGGAGGTGTTCACTATCTCACTGCACCAGGCGCACAACTATCCGATGTACAAGCCGCCGTCATCGATTGACATTAACCTGCCGGACGGGACCAACGACGACGAATACCTGGGCTGGCT
>JBGPZS010000200.1:0-7200 GCA_041493865.1 Terriglobia bacterium | reverse complement strand
GGGCGGGCTGAAATCTGGTTTGTGGTAATCCTGCATACCCCGCGGGCCGCTACAAGGACGGGAGTCCAAAGGCCAAGCACCAAACCAAAGATGAAAAACAGTTGGCCGGAGACCCCCATGGAACGCCAGAGCGCGACGGGATCAAACGGTTCGGAGTTTGCAGCGGGATAGCTTGCCAGGGACACCGCTGTCAGGGAGGCGATGCCTAACACGCCGGCAATGAGCACAGACATGCAATAGACTCCTGCCCGGGCCGCAAACAGGCTGGCCATGCGCGCGAGAAGTGAGGTATTCGTACTCATTGCCGGTCCAGACTGCTGAGCTACTTGCTGGCTCCGCAATGGCATCCGCGATCGCCGGAGCAGCAATTTCCCGGCTCGGCGAGTTGCCCATCCGGCCCGATGCAGGTCTGCGTGACGCCGCACCAGAACAGGCCATCGCCGGAGCGCGGGACGGTCGGGTCCGGATCAGACCAGACATATTGGCTCTTCCAATGCAGCGCGGAGCACAGCCCCGGACGCTCAGTGTTGAACCGATCAGGTACGTTGCTCATGCTGCGCCTCCTGCTTCTGCCCCATCACGCGCAAGAGCGGCGCGCGCTGGGGACCCTGCTGCAGCCAGAATGGCCCGCTTCACCGCCACCTGGGCAAGATGGATTTTCTGTGCGTTGTGACCCAGGCTTTTGGCCTTTGCCACCGCGGCCTGCGCCGCTTGTTCGGCTGTTGCCTGCGTGACGGCTTTGCCTTGCAGCGCCTGCGCGGCTTCCGCGGAAACCCATGGAATTGGGGCTACATGACCCATGACAACGCGGGCGCTCTGCACCGTGCTGGCATTCATGGTCAGTACGACGGCAGCGGTGGCGTAAGGCCAGTCAAAAGCCTCTTTCTGGCGGACTTCATAATGGGCCGCGCGCACACCGGGAGCCGGCGGAACGATCACATGGGTGATGAATTCGTCAGGCCGCAGATCATGCTCGCGTTCCTGGTCTGTCTTCGGGATCACAAAAAATTTTTCCACTAAAATTTCTCTGGCGCCGCGCGGCCCGGCGATCCGGACCTTTGCGCCGTAGGCAATCAGCACCGGAGCAATCGTGGAGGGGCTCACGAAGAAAGCCGGCCCGTCATTGCCGAGAATGGCATGGTAGCGATTGTCGCCCTGCAGGACCAGGGACTTTCCATCCTTCTGCGCGAGCAGGCCGTGGCCGGTACGGAAGTACCAGCAACGCGGACGCTGGCAGAGATTGCCGCCGATAGTTGCGACGTTGCGTATCTGCGGGCTGGCGGCGTCACCAGCAGCGTCGGCCAGCATGGGATGCTGTTGCTTGACCTGCGCCGCGGCGCCGATTCTATCCAGCGTAACCAGCGTACCCAGATGCAGGGCGCCACCCTCATTGCTGATGGCATGCAGGCCCGCCACTTGTTTGATATTTACCAGCCGCTTCGGCGTGGTGATCTCATCTTTCATCAATGAGAGCAGATCACTGCCGCCGGCCAGAATCTCCACCTCACCCCAGCTCTTGCCGAGCAGGGCAGGCACCTGGTCTGCTGTCTTGGGTGTGGAGAACTCAAAGGGTCGCATTGCTGCCTCCTGGGTTTGCAGATGAACGGAGCGAGGCCACCACGCGGTCTGGCGTGAGGGGCAGGAAAGGAACCCGCACCCCGATTGCGTTGGCCACCGCATTGCCGATTGCGGCCATGGGTCCAACCGTGGGCGGCTCACCCAGGCCGATAGGACCGCGTTCGTCGTATCCCTTGCCGGTCATCATGTGTACCACCAGCTCGCCGATATCGCCGATGCCGGCCAGCCGGTAGAAATCCATGTTGGGATTGAGCATGTGCCCGGTATTCGGGTCCATGATTTTTTCTTCGTAGAGCGTGGACGCGATCCCCATGATCATGGCGCCGTAAACCTGGCTTTCCGCTGTTTTCATGCTGATGATGAGCCCGCAATCCTGCACGCAGACCATCTTGTTCATTTTCACAATGCCGGTTTCGGTGTCCACGGAAACGTCGGCCATGACCGCGCCGCCTACGCCACTGGAAATCAGGTCGCCCGGTCCGGGGTTCTTGCCCATCGCCTGGATGGGCTGTGTGCCAAGCCGCGCGCAGGCATCTTTCCAACTCATGCTGCGTGAGGGCGCCGATTTCACGCGAATGCTTCCGCCTGCGGCCTCCAGTTCGTCTGGCTGAGCGTTGAGCGCCGACGCTACCTTGGCGAAGAGCTGGTCGCGCGCATCCACAGCGGCGCGTCGCGTGGACGAGCTTACACCGCCGATGGTCGTGCTGCCTCCCGAGCCGCCTGATGCCGGATATTGGTTATCGCCGATCTTCAGCTCCATCTTGTCGATGCCCAGGCCCAGAGTGTCTCCGGCAACGATCAGGATGGCGGTGCGCGTGCCCACACCCAGGTCCTGCGTGCCCATCAGGATTTCTACGGCGCCGGTGGGATGGATGGTGAGCGAACAATTGCTGGTGTGCCCGCGTCCGCCCCAGGTATGGATGGCGAGTCCAAGACCGCGCTTAGTGACGCCTGAACCTTGTCCGCGCGGGTGCCAGTTCTTCTTCCAGTCGATCAGGTCTGCGCCGATCATCAGCTCGTCGCGGTAGGTATCGGCGCGATGGAACGTGTCTTCCGAGGGCGCGGTGAGCGCGATGTTTTTCAACATCAGTTGCAGCGGATCCATGCCCAGCTTGGCGGCAAGGTCTTCAATGGCTGACATGGTGATATAGCAACCCTGCGGATGGTTCGGCGCACGCCAGGCTCGTGCCGGACCAATATTGGTGGCCACGGCCACGTGCTGCTTGCGCTGGTTGGGAATATTCATCACATAGGGCATGGGCGGAGCCCCTCCTCCGCCCGGACCACCTGTGCCCCACGAGTCGGATTGCCACGCCGTGAGCGTGCCATCTTTTTTCGCTCCGACCCTCACTTTCGCCCATGCTGAAGGACGGCAGCCGGCGACCTCGAGTTCAGCGTCGCGCTCCAGCATCACACGCACCGGTTTGCCGCCGGCCTTCTTGGATACTTGCGCCGTATAAGCGCCCCAGCGGTCGATGCCGAATTTGCTGCCGAAGCCTCCGCCAACGTGGTCCTGATGCACGTGTACGTTGGCTGCAGGAATCTTGAGCGACTGCGCGTATTGGGCAGCCAGGCCGGAGACGTTTTGTGTGGAGATATGCGCGAACAGATGATCACTGTCTGTCCATTCGGCAATGGAGCCGTGGCTTTCCAGGCAGCAGTGCGTAATCACTGGCAGGCCGTAGGTCCCTTCAGAGACCACTTCCGCTTCCTTGAAGGCGGCATCCGGATCGCCTTTCACCTGCTCGGCTTCCTTCTTGTAAGGAGACGTGGACTTCTGGGCTTCTTTCTTTGGCGCCGATTGCAGCGTCTTGATCACGTCTTCACCGACGCGGTTGGAGCGCATCATGTCCACCATCCCCGGGCTCACGTCAAAGCTGATGCCCCGGTCCTGGACGCGCTTGATGATCTGCGGTTCGGGCATCTGGTTGGTGAGCATGTTAACCAGGTCACCTTGGGAAAGAGGGGCGTTGTCATCGGCCACCGCGGTAGGAGGCTTAAAGTCGTCAACAAAATGCGGAAGCACTTCGTACTCGACCTTGATAAGGCGCGCGGCGTCAGCGGCAGTGGGTTCGTCTACGGCGGCCACCACCACAATGTCATCGCCGGCCCAGTGGATCTCACTGCCTGCGTCCTGGATCACGAAGACGCCTTTTACTCCCGGCAATTTCTCCGCCGCCGAGGTATCAATGCTCACAACCTTGGCGTGGGCGTGCGGGCTGCGCACCACCTTGCCGTACAACATCCCTGGCCGATGAAGGTCATAGGTGTACTTGGCGCGGCCGGAGACCTTGTCCGGGCCATCCACGCGGGAGATGCGTTTTCCAATCAGCGACCGTTGTTCCGCCGCAGGCCATCCATATTTAGTATTGTCGTCGGCCATGGATCAAGCTCCTTTCGTCTTGGCCGCCTGCATGACGGCGGCGCGCATTCCGGCGTAGGTGCCGCAACGGCAGAAGTTTCCTCCCAGCCCGTGCTTGATCTGTTCCTGCGTGGGATTGGGATGCTGGTCCAGGAAGGCTTTTGTGGCCACGACGAAGCCTGGCGTGCAGAAGCCGCATTGCTGCGCGTCGTTATCGATAAACGCTTGCTGGACGGGATGGAGCTTGCCTGGTTCGCCCAGTCCCTCCACGGTCGTGATCTGATGGCTCTGTGCGTCGATGGCGAGCATGGAGCAGGAGTATACGGCCTTGCCATCCAGCAGGACGGTACAGGCGCCGCACGTGCCACGATCGCAGACGCGCTTAGCGCCGGTCAGTTCAAACTGGTCGCGCAGAGCGTCCAGCAATGTGACCCGGGGCTCAAGGGAAGCGTTGAGCTTCTTGCCGTTTACATTGAGCGACACTGGCACTTTGCCAGGGCCCTGAATCGCTGGCTCGCCCTCAGCCAGGGCAAGCGCCCCGACCTGAGTTACGAGCGGAACCGCGGCAGATACCCCGGAGATTTTCAGGAAGTCGCGTCTGGAGACCCCGGAACCGGGACCGGCGGATGGTTGTTTGGATTTGTCTGGTTTATCGCTCTTCTGGGGCTTTGCAGGCTTCTCAGGCAGATCGTCCACAGGGTGCCTCCATGAGTTCGCTGAACGGAATGACAGCGCGATTACGAAACTGGGAATTGTAACTCGCAGGGGTGGCGCGTGTCTCGTCTTCACGGTTGGGAAATATTAAGCAAGAATGAAACCGCCAGAAGCGCTTGGGACTAATTGTGCCGGGCTACTATACTGGCATTCGGTTGAGAACGATCATGACTTCACTTTGCAAGCTTTTGTTCTGCGCAATCGCCATTTTGAGTTCTGCGGCCCTTGCGCAGCCAGGCAAGCCCGATGTCTGCCCGAGCGATGGCAAAGATTTCACCGCTATTCAGCAGCGAGCCGCGGCCAACGACCCTGTAGCCCAGATGGCTTTGGCCTCCTGCTATGACCTTGGCCTGCATGTGCAGCCCGATGGAAAAGAGTCCATCCGCCGGCTAACGGAAGCGGCGAACCAGGATTACGCTCCGGCGCAGTATGAGCTGGGGAGGATCTACCTTTACGGTCGCGGCATACCGATTGACTACGTGAAGGCATTGCTGTGGGAACGCAAGGCGGCAGACCATGGAGATCCGCGCGCCCAGAGGGACCTGGCATTCATGTACGAGCGTGGCTTCGGAGTTCCCACCGATCCGGTACAAGCTGCAGAATGGAACCGCAAAGCCGCGGCGCAGGGCCACCCGGAAGCACAGACACACCTGGCCAGGGCGCTGGATGAAGGAACCGGAGTCAGCAAAAATCCTGACGAAGCACGTCAATGGTATGGCAAGGCTGCCGAGCAAGAGCAATCGACGGCGCAGTTGGAACTGGCCAGGAAATTTGCGCAGGTACCCGATTGCGCCGAGGCGGCTCAGTGGTACAAAAAAGCGGCCGTTCACGGGCAAACGGCGGCGATGTACGAGCTCGGGAAGCTTCACTTAAAGACCAGGTGCGGCGCGGACCGAAATCAGGCCTTTGTATGGTTTACGATTGGTGCACGGTTCGGATCAAAGGAGAGCCAGGCGGAAGCGGAGCGACTGGCGCACGCGCTGACCTCGGCGCAGAAAAAGCGCGCGCACCTGATCGCGGAGCGATGGATTCAAGAGTATCCCGGCACCGAGGAAGACGAAGAGGAGAAGCGCTAAGCCCCTCCTCATGTGTTGTTTGTTGCCCTGCTCAGAACCAGCCTTGTCCATTCGGGTTCAGCGCAGCCTCGGCGAACGCGCGTGTTGCCGCCGCGCTGTGGCGATCAGCGCTTTCATGGAAAGGCACCACCACGTAGTGGACCTCGCCGGCTTCCAGGTTGACGAAGTTGTGGTAGGCAACGTAGTCAACGCCGGCCTGGTGTGCGCCCAGAGTTGAACGGATGCCCGGGGCGAGAAAGACCACGTAGACTGTTCCGGCCGCCGGCGCGGGAATGGCCTTGCTTTGCAGCAGGTCAGATAGCTTCTGCTGAATGGTCAGGTCATTTACTTTGGCCTTGCTGAGGTCGCTGAAGTCTTCCAACCGAGGCGAGGCGCGCAGGGTTTTGATGTTGTGTTTTTGCAGTTCGGCAACGTGCGCGTTCCCGACAGCCGCCGTAACATCCAGCAGGGAACTTTCACGTGCGCGAAATTGCTGGTCACCCCAGCCGGCGCCCAGGAAGATGCTGACCTGCCTGGCTGAAGCCAGCACCGGGCCGCCGTGGAATGTCTTTGGTCCGGCCACGGAAAAATCCGCCGGTACAATCTGGGCCCTGCCGCCGTCATCGTCAAAGACAAAGTTCGGTTCCGCAGGACGGTCCACCGTGGCCTGCTGTTGCGCCGTCAGGACGCAGGTTGCCAGCCCGCAAAGCAACAAAGTGCAAAATGCAAGTGTCTTCATAAGCGTTCTCCTTATTGCGTCACGTTCAAGGTAACGTCGTCCAGCACGAATGAAGTTTGCAGCGTGGAATCTTCCACGCCCTTGAAGAAGACCTGAATCGTCTGACCTTTGAAGTTGATCAGGTTAAAGGTCTTCTGCTGATATCCGGTGGCCTTATTCAGGTTGGAATAAGTGGCCAGGGTTGAGAGCACGGTGCCGGAAGAATTTCGTATCTGCACCGTCAGCGTATCGAAGGCCGTGGTGGTGCTTGTTTCAGCGGTGTCAATATGCAGGAAGAAAGACAGGGTCGCGGCGGTCGCGCCTGTTGGAATGGTTACCTGCTGCAACGCCGTGTCCGTGTGCGTGGTGCCATAGCCATCCAGCCAAGCGTCCCAGCTTCCGGCGTGGGGAGGCTCGCTGGCGGAGTTATTGATGACTCCCGTAGTCAATGTCCACGGCGCAGTATTTGCCGATCCGTTTTCAAACCCGGGATTGCCCAGAATCTGCGTGATTGTGCCGCCAGCGGTGACCGTAAGCGAGACAGTGGTGCTGTGAGAAACGCCGCCGCCACTGGCGTTGATCGTCACCGTCGAAGCGCCGACGGTTGCGGTGCTGCTGGCGGTAAAGGTCAGCGTGGAGCTTCCGGCGCCGGGCGCGGCAATCGATGCCGGACTAAACGCAGCCGTTACTCCGGCGGGAAGCCCGGTGGCCGAAAGAGAAATGGCGGAGTTGAAACCGCCGGAAACGGTGGTGGAAAGAGTCGCCGTCTTGGT
>JBGPZS010000086.1:0-10997 GCA_041493865.1 Terriglobia bacterium | reverse complement strand
CGTTGTGATCCTGGTGGCTGAAGCCAAAGAACTTACCGTGGTCAACATTGTGGGTGACGTTCCCGTGGACAAGATCGCGGCCCTGGAACGGCATTTTACGCCCGGAGAAAAAGAGTCCAGGAACAAGCAGAAGAAGGAGAGCAGCCATGACGAGGAATAAGGGGCGTTTCCTGTTCGTGATCGGGTTGGCGGCTGCTGCCTCGCTTGCAGCGCCGCAGAGGGCCTACGCCAACGACGACTTTGGCAAGATCGTCCATCACATTGAAACGCAATACCACGTACATCGCCAGCATAGGTTTATTTTGGGCCTTGCCGGATTTACGGTGAAGTTCTGGCATTTTGCCGGCGTAAAGAGCCTGAAGGCAGCCATTTTCGAAGACCAGCCGTTCCTCAACGCCGCCTCGGATACACGGTTCGATGAAATCGTTCGCGCCGCGATGGAGTCAGGCTGGCAGCCGATGGTGCAGGAATGGGACCGGCACACTGGAGAACGCACTTACATTTACGCGCAAAATCTGGGCAAAGACCTCAAGGTCCTTGCTGTGGTCCTGGAGAGCAACGAAGCGGTCGTGATCCAGGTCAAGGTCAATCCCGATAAGCTGGAAGGATTCATCCGAGAGGCCGGCTCTGGCCGCCATCGCAATCGCGCCATGCCTCGCGAAGAAGCGCAGCCCAGGAACGAGGACAAGATTGAAGTAGCAACGGGCCCAGTCCCGCAAAGCTGGGATGGTGTTTGCCTGACTTTGCACGAAGAGCCGCAATCGGTGAACCAACCGTAAGCGGCGGTTACCCTTAAGGAACAGCCTTGCCGGCCGGGCTCTTGACCGAGGAGCCCGCGTGCTTTTTCGCTGCCTCGGTTAGGGCGATCATCAGGTCTTCCAGGTGCCGGTGCCCGGTGAGATAGCTGATCACCATCATCCGGATCACCGGCTGCCCGTTGACCAGCGTGGTTGAGATCCAGCGCCGGCCGTCGCGCGTGACCTCATGCACAATCGCTTCCTGGGCCGCAAGGCGCTCTTCCTCGGTCGCTCCCGGCATCTTCACGCGAAAGTTGACGATGGGGAGAACCTGCGGCGCCGCCATCTCAAATTGCTCTGAGCCGCGCACCCAATTGGCGAAGAACGCGGCCAGCTTCAGTTGCCGGTCGATCAGTTCTTCATACGCCTGGCGTCCGTGTACCTGCAGGGTCAGCCACAGCTTCAGCGAGTTCATCCGCCGCGACCACTGCGTACTTACCTGGAAGTTATCCAGCAGAGGCTCAGCGCCGGTTTTCTTTGGCATGTACGGTGTGCTGGTGGCGAAGGCCTGCTGTAACGCTTTGGGATGCGATGTGAGCACCACGCCGGCGGCAAACGGCATGGCCAGCCATTTATGGGGGTCGATGGTGATGGAGTCAGCCAGCTCAATGCCGCGCACCAGATCGCGGTGTTGGTCAGAGAAGATGGCGGCCGCTCCATAAGCGCCGTCTACGTGCAGCCAGAGTTGGTGTCGTTTGCAAATCTCCGCCAGCTTGACCAGGTCGTCGATCGCCCCCGAGTTCGTTGTCCCGGCCGTTGCGACCACGCAGAAAGGCGCCAAGCCCGCGGCTTTATCGCGTGCAATCTCCGTTTCAAGCTGTTGCGAATCCATCTGCACATTGGCGTTCACCGGAATGCGGCGCAACGCTTTGCGGCCCAGTCCCAGCAGACCGGCAGATTTGTCCAGCGAATGGTGGGCTTCCTCCGACGTATAAAGCACAGGCATGGCTCCGGCGGCCGCCAGACCATCTTCCACCGTCTGGGGAAAATGTGTTGCCAGCGCCATGGCCAGCGCGCTGAAGTTGGCTTCATTGCCGCCGCTGGAGAAGGTGCCGTCAAAAGGCCCGTCCCAGCCAACGCGCTCGCCGATCCAGCGGACTGTCTCACGCTCGATTCGTGCCGCAAGCTGGGAGCGGGCCAGGCTGGCAAGCTGGGGGTTCAGCGCCGCCACCAGTGCTTCGGCCAGCACCGCCATGTACGTCGGCGTGGGGTTCATTAGGCCAAAATAGTTGGCGCTGGGGACATGAAGGCCCTGGGCCACCATTTCCGCACACAGATTGTCCAGAACTTTGCCTGCATCGTCGCCCAGTTCGGGCAGAGAGTCAACGAGATCGGCGAAAGTCCGCTGCTCCTCTGGTAGCTGTACCGGACGCTGTGCCAGGCCGGAGAAGTATTCATCGATGCGATCAATCAGCCGGTAGCCAAGCTGGCGGCGTGTCTCGGAATCAAAGTCAAATCCCATTGAGGTATCCGATTGCGTGGTCTTGCGGCGAGACTCTTTTTTTACCACACGCAGCCGGCCGCAGCGCAAAATCAGCGCATTAGATGGCGAGCGCAAAAGGGCGGGGAGCCGGGCTTTCAGCCGCAAAAAAAAGGGCGGCATCGCTGCCGCCCGCAACCTCTGGAGGGAGGAGAAAAGAGATTTTCTTACTTTGGTGATTGCTGCATTTGCTCTGAGTGTTTCTTCATCCGTTCCTGCCAACGCTGTTCGCGCTCCTGCATGAGTTGCTGTGCCTTCTGCCGTTGCTCCGGAGTGAGCACGGCATAGACTTGCGACCGGATGCGCTGCTTCTCGACAATCAAGTCAGACATGATCTGAGCCTGTTTACCGGCGAAGGCGCGGGCCTGGTTCTCGTTGAAACTTCCGTTGATGTTTGCGTTTTCCGCCTGCTCGTTCTGGCGGAGCTGCTGCATCAAGGGCCTGATTTTGGATTTCTCCCCGGCCATAATGCCTTTGATCTGGGTTTGCTGCGCCTCCGTCAGGTTCAGCTCTTTGGCCATGTGTTTGAGCATCCAACCACTATGGTGGCCAAAACCACTGCCGGGACGCTGGGCTAACGCGGATGTTGCCAGGCCGGCTGCCACGGCCATTAGAATCGCGGTAGTAATGAAAAACTTCTTGTGCATGAACCAACTCCTTCTACAATCCAAGGCAGCAACATCACCCCCGGCACAACTCGCGCTCTGGGGACCCCGGCAACGGCTGCCAATAGTGTTAACACGGCGCGCAGACAAACAAAGTAATGAGTTGTTAATTCAGGTATCATGCCTTCACATTTCTTAACCCTGCGTGGCTATGTGCAGGGTTTAAGGTGACAAGTTATGGTTTCAGTCCTGCTCATCGACGACGACACAGAATTAAGCAAGCTGCTGGAGGAGTACCTCCAGAGCGAGCAGTTCGAGCTTCACGCTGCGCATGACGGACCTGGTGGTCTGGACAAAGCGCTGGCCAATCACTACGCAGCAGTGATTCTGGATGTAATGCTTCCGGGCATGAGCGGCCTGGACGTGCTCAAGCAACTTCGGCAAAAAAGCTCGGTGCCGGTACTCATGCTGACGGCGCGCGGCAGCGAGCTGGACCGCATCCTGGGGTTGGAGCTGGGTGCGGATGATTACCTGCCCAAACCATTCAACCCACGCGAACTGGTGGCCAGGCTGCGCGCCATCCTGCGCCGCTCTTCCGCCGGGGGACCCTCCACCGCCTCTCAGCCGGTCCATCTGGCCGGCGTTGACCTGCATCCGGAATCGCGCAGCGTGACCTGCAGCGGCAAGCCCGTCAGCCTCACCGGCGCCGAGTTCGATCTGCTCTACGCTTTTCTGCGCAACCCGGGAAAGATCATCAGCCGTGAAGACCTGACGCAGGCCGCTCTGGGCCGGCCCATGTCTCCCATGGACCGCAGTATTGACGTGCATGTGAGCAATCTGCGGCGCAAGCTCGGGCCTTATGATGGTGAGCAGGAACGCATCAAGGCCATCCGCGGCAGTGGTTACGTCTATTTGCTACCGGGAGAGCAGCCGTGAAATACCGCAGTCTTTTTCTGAAGATATTCTTCTGTTTCTGGCTGGCGGCAGCCTCCATGATCGGGGCTTTGAACCTGATGCTCTGGTTTTCCTTTGCCCAGGACCCCAATCCGGAGCGCAGGCGAGGTGCGCTGGGTGAAGCGCTCAACTTATACGCCGAATCGGCCGTGCAGGTCTATGACAGTGAAGGTCCGCAGGCCTTTGAGCAATACGTCAACCGGTCGCTCAAGGAAGCAGGCACCGAAATCGAGTTATTTGACGGAGATGGAAAGACCCTCACCGCCCCAACGCCAGGAGAAGCGTCTGATGTGGCCGCTGAGATAAAGCGGACGGGACAACACGTCTCGCACGTTACGCCTTTGGGAAGGCTCACGTGGGGAAGACTAGTGGTAGCGCCCAGCGGCTTCAGTTATATCTTTGTCACCCGGTTGCGGCAGCCTTACGTTTTTCGAGGACTGCCGCCGTGGGGAATCGCGCTCAGCATCCTGGCTGCGGGTGTAATTTCTTACCTGCTGGCGCTCTATCTGACCTCACCGGTGAAGAAGCTGAAGTCCGTGGTCCAGTCGTTCGCTGAAGGCAATCTGGATGCGCGCGTAGCACCGCAATTGGGCAGCCGGCACGACGAATTGGCCGACCTGGGCCGTGAATTCGATCACATGGCGGAGCGCATTGCCGCGCTCATTTCTTCACAGAATCGCCTGCTGGCCGATATCTCCCATGAACTGCGCTCGCCGCTTGCCCGCCTGACCGTGGCCCTGGAACTGGCCCGCAAGAACACCACCGGCAAGGGGACTGCGGCGCTGGACCGGATCGAAATGGAATCGGAGCGCGTCAACAGCCTTGTGGGCCAACTGCTGGCGCTTACGCGTCTGGAGAGCGGCGCCGAGAGTGTTCCGCCGGAGATGGTGGCATTGGAAGACCTGGTGCAGCAGGTAATCGATGACGCCAATTACGAGGCCAAGCCCCTCCACAAAGAAGTCAGGGTGCTCAAGCTTGTGCCGTGCCGCGTGCGCGGATCGTCAGAGCTTTTGCGCAGCGGGATCGAAAATGTTGTACGCAACGCCATTCGTTACACGGCCGAAGGCACGGCCGTTGAGGTCTCTCTTGCCGCCAGGCTCGATACCGCGATAGTCACCGTGCGTGACCATGGCCCCGGCGTCCCGGAAGCCGAACTGGCGCACATCTTTGAGCCATTCTATCGCGTGGGTGAGGCGCGCGAACGCTCCAGCGGCGGCGTGGGATTGGGTCTCTCCATCGCTGACCGCACGATTAAACTGCACAGCGGCTCAATCCGCGCGGAGAATGTGGGCGGCGGTTTGCTGATCACCATTGAGCTTCCGGTGTTGCCGTCACCCGCCGTGGTCCAGCCCGCGGTGGAGAAGATACCTGTTTCCTGAACGTGTTGCTCAGAAAAGTCGTTACTGTTTTTCGCTAACCACCGCGATGTCAACCTCGCCGGTCTGGGTATTCTTTGTTGCGATGCCACACGCGGTATGCTGGCCGTCTGCGTTGAACCGACAACCAAATATTCCGTCTGCTTTGGCGCCACATTGGCCCGCATTCAGCTCCGCGATATACCAACCAGAACCCACCGGCTGGCCTGCCGGGTTTCCCTGGGTATAGACCGCCTCAAGGACATTACCGCTCATATTGCTGTTGTTACAGGCGAAATCGCCGTTCCGGTAGGCGTATAGGATGCCGGCCTTTTGATCGTACAGAAACGATGTGGTTACCACCGCCTGGACCATCTGACCCATCGCGTTATGCTCTTCCCAGTAACTGGATGGCTCGGATGTAGTGACCGCGACCCGGCCCTCTCCGATCGTGTTCTTCTGGCTCTTGTGTTTCGCGTCTGCAGGCGGTGCCGGGGACGTGGCGCGCGACTTTGGCAGTATCGGAACTTCAACCTGAGGTGATGCCGGCTGCTGTTGTGCGCCTGCAACGAAAGCGCAAAAAATCAGGCAACTTAGGATGATGCACGATTTGGTTTTAGTCATGGTCTACACCTCGAATCCTTTTCGTGTTTTCAGCATGCAAGAGCGGCAACCGCGCAACCGCAATCCGGTCTACCCGGGTGCTCTGGCGTTCTCTCGTGACACGCACTGAGGCAGTATTGAGCTTATGCGTAACATTCAGGCGGCAGAAACTGGAAGAAATTACAGTGGATACGCAGGAGTTTTTCTTGGGGCGGTGCAGGTAATTGCCAGTCGTCAGTTTCCGAGTACCAGTCCAGGTCTGCCCGGGCCGGCGGAGACTCAGCGCTTGTGCTGGCTCAGGGAAAGCACATTGCCGTCAGGGTCTTTGAACCACGCAACCTTGTCTCCGTTTGGCGTTGTCCAGATCCCTAGTTCGCGGTCCTCGACAAAAGGATATTTCTCGAACGCGACTCCTCGTCCGTTGAGCCATCGCACAACAGCTTCAATGTCGGTGACTTCCCAGCCCATCACCGTGTACTGAGCAGGCGTGAAGTCCGCGCCTTTGGCAACGCGGACCATGTTCTCACCGGCTTGCATCACCAGCGCGAACTGGTCGTCACTCACAAATTGAAAGCCAAGCTTACCTTCGTAAAAAGCCCTGGCCCGCTTCGAGTCTTTGGTGGGAACGAAACCTATAAGTTTGCAGGCAGCCAGCATCTAAGTTCCTCCGTGGAGCGTTGACAAGCCAACACCATAGCACGTCTGGCTTTGGAGGTTCACGAGGTTCGTTGTGGGCACAATTTCCACAGACTGTTACCGGTCAGTCACGCAGCTTTTTCTCCAGGCGCCTTGGCCTCCGGGTGTCCCAGGCGGGCGGCGGCGTTTTCGATCTCTGCATTGATCTCTCCTCCCAGCAGGATCGCCAGCCCGGAAATGTATAGCCAGAAGAGCAACACAATCACCGCGCCCAGCGATCCGTACGTCTTGCTATAGCTGTTGAAGAAATGCAGATACACCCGGAACAGCAGGGATACGCCGATCCATACCAGGACGCCGACCAAAGACCCGGGAGTGATCCACCGCCATTGCTGCTCGGCGTCGGGTCCCCAGTAATAGAGAAGCGCAAACGACATCACCACAAAGAAGAGCGCGACCGGCCACTGCACAATGCGCCACATGGTTACCATGGCCGTGCTTAGTCCAGTGTGAGCGCCCACAAATCCGGCGATTTCGCTTCCGTAAAGAACAATCGCCAGGGCGAGGATGATGAGCGCGGAAATTGCGACTGTGAGAGCGATTGAGACCAGCCGTCGCTTCCACCAGGGCCGGGCGTCCCCCACGTGGTAGCAGCGGTTCAGCGCGTCCATGATGGAAATGACCCCGCCCGATCCCGACCAGAGCGCCAGCGCCAGGCCCAGTGCAAGCTTCAGCCCGGAGCTGTGGATTGCGATCTCCCGCAGCGTCTTCTGTACCAGACTGGAAGCGTCTCCGGGCATGAATCGCGCTGTATAGGTCAGCAAGCTGGATTGGAGATCGTGGCTCTGGGCAAAGAACCCCAGCACTGCCATCAGGAAAAAAATCATGGGGAACAGCGCGAAGACGAAATAGTAAGCCAGTGCCGCCGAACGGGTGAGCACTTCGTCCTCATCAATCTCATGGTAAACGCGCTTGAGCAATTGCCACGGCGTCAGCCCGCCGAGCTTCCAGGGAGACGCGCGTTCTCGTATCGTGTCTGGGCGATGTTCGATTTCTTCCTCGAATTTGTGTAGACGCATCCCTCGCTCCGCGCGGCCACAAAAAATAGGTTTTCAGGAGAGTTGGATGAGAAGTCATGAAGAAAGGAAACTGCTGGCCAGAGTTGAAGGATTTTTTATCACCCTGGGGGAGCGAGCGGAACAACAGGGCCCAATGTACTTTGCTCGCAATCTTTTGTGGTTCCAAAAAATGCTTGCGCGGTCCGCCGGTCCCTCAAATTCCGTTTCGCCCCCATCAGGGTGAGAGAGAAAAGAATGAATACCTATAAGACGCTGCTAACAGGCCACAAGTTATCAAAAGCCGGATAAATAAGTTGTAAAAAAAATTTTACAAGAGGGAACCTATTCCCCGGGGCAACGTATTACTAACCAGGAGCTGCAAATCGCGTCAAAGAGTGCAGCAAGAAACAAGACAGATCATTTGGAGGCAATTTATGGATGCGAAATGGAACAGTATCGTAGACAACACCATGGTGCGAATTGCAATGGTGGTGGTGGGTTTCGGCGCGTGGCTGGCAATCGGCTACGGTTTGCTGGCGGCGTAAAAGGCGGAGTTGCACAGGTTTCAGCTCCGCCCGTGCTGTTCTGCACGCTGGCTGGGTGAAACGTCCAATTTCAGACTCGAGCTACTTCCGCGGTCTTTCCTGAACCATAGCGTGTATCCACGTACTCGTTCAGGATGTCAAAGAATTCGGCGACAATGTGGTCGCCTTTCAGCGTAGTCATCAGCCTTCCGTCAACAAACACCGGAGCTTTGGGTTCTTCAAAGGTCCCGGGCAGCGAGATGCCGATATTGGCATGCTTGGATTCGCCGGGCCCGTTGACCACGCAACCCATCACGGCGACTTTGAGTTCTTCCACCCCCGGATACTTGCCTTTCCACACCGGCATGTTGGTGCGGAGATAGGTCTGGATCTGTTCCGCCATCTCCTGGAAAAAGGTACTGGTGGTGCGTCCGCAGCCGGGGCACGCCGTCACCTGCGGCGTGAAGCTGCGAATGCCCATTGACTGCAGGACCTGCTGGCCGACAAAAACTTCTTCCGAACGGTTGCCGTTCGGAGCGGGTGTGAGCGACACGCGGATGGTGTCGCCGATTCCCTCCTGCAACAGCACCGCCAGCCCAGCCGCGCTTCCCACAATGCCTTTGGCCCCCATGCCGGCTTCCGTCAAGCCCAGATGCAGGGGATAGTCACAGCGGGCGGCCAGGATGCGGTAGACATCGATCAGGTCCTGCACGCCGCTGACCTTGGCGCTGAGAATGACGTAGTCATGCGGCAGGCCGAACTCCTCCGCCAGTTGCGCGGAGCGCAGCGCGCTCTCCACCATCGCGTCCATGGTGACTTCGCGTGCGTCTTTCGGCTCGGCGCTGCGGGAGTTCTGGTCCATCATGCGGGTGAGCAGCTGCTGGTCCAGCGAGCCCCAGTTCACGCCGATGCGCACCGGCTTGTCATTCTGGATGGCCACTTCGATCATGGCGCGGAAATTGTCGTCGTTCTTGCGGCCCACGCTGACGTTCCCGGGATTGATGCGATACTTCGCCAGCGCCTTCGCGCACTCGGGATACTTTGTCAGCAGCAGATGGCCGTTATAGTGGAAGTCGCCAATGATAGGCACATGGATGTTTTGCTTCTCCAGCCCCTCCACGATCGCCGGCAAGGCCTGCGCAGCGGCGTCATTGTTCACGGTCACGCGCACCAGCTCTGAGCCCGCGCGGGCCAGTTGCGCCACCTGCTGGACCGTGGAAGCCACGTCCGCTGTGTCAGTATTCGTCATGGATTGCACCACGACGGGCGCGTCACTGCCCACGCGTACATTGCCGATCTTTGCTGTAACGCTCTTCCTGCGCTGAATGGATGCCATTCTCTCTAGTTTACCCGATTTCAGCTGCCGCTCTGCTCCAAAGTGGTTACCAGAGGGCCTCTACTCGAGAGCGACTAGCGACCGAATGCGCCAAAGCAGTTAGAATCTCCCTTGGGGCTTGTGGTGTCTAATTACAGTGATGTTTTTCGCTTTTTTTAAACCGATGTGCCAGCGTTTGTCTCTCTTGCTGATTGCCCTGACCGGTGTCGCGTTTGGCCAAATCAAACCCACCGGCGTGCTCCCTTCTTCGTTCAGCGGCTGGCATCTGGAGTCACAAAGCGCAAAGTTCACCGCAGATCCAGCCATGGCCGATCCCGCAGACTCCGCTGTGCTTAAGGAATACGGCTTTGCCGGCCTGGAAAGCGCTACTTACGCTCGCGGCGGGCGCAAGATGCAGATCAAAGCGGCCCGATTCAATGATGCCACCGGGGCCTACGGAGCTTTTACCTATTACATCCAGCCGCAGATGCAGGTAGAGAAGATCGGTGACAGCGGCGCTTCCAGCAATACGCGCATCCTGTTTTTCAAGGGCAACATCCTGGTCGATGTTTCCGTGGAACATCTGAGCGCGATGTCCGGGGCTGATTTGCGTGTGCTCGCCGGCGAGCTGCCTCGCCCGAAAGACAATACCGGCAAGCTGCCCGCACTGCCCGCCAATCTTCCCTCACAGTCGCTGTTGAGGAACTCCAGCCGGTATATCATCGGCCCGGAAGCGCTGACCCGCCTGGGCGTGCCCATCCCCGCGCAGTTCGTCGATTTCGGCAAAAGCCCTGAGGTGGCGGTGGGCAAATATCGCACCTCGCAGGGCGAAGCGACGGTGACCCTGGTCGGCTATCCCACGCCGCAAATTGCCAGAGAGCGAATGGATGCCATGCAGGGCGCCGCACTCTCGGGCGGTCCGTTCTACTTCAAGCGCAGCGGTCCATACGTTGTGGTTGTCAGTGGCAACATTCCCGCGGATGAGGCGCAGTCCCTGCTTGCCTCTGTCAATTACGACGCTGATGTGACCTTGCTCCAGCCGACGAAACCCAAACCCCCGGAGGACCGCGCGGGTTTCGTTTTTGCGCTGGTGATGCTGTGCGTCATCGCTGTGCTGGCTGCTTTTGTCTTTGGTTTTGCCTTCGGTGGGATCAGAATTTTGGCCAACCGGTTTTTCCCCAACAAGGTTTTTGGCCGCCCGGAATCGGTTGAGATTATCCGTTTGAATCTGAAGTGACCCCATAAGTACCTGAAAATGAAAGTGTTTACAGGAAATGGAACCGAGGAAATGACATTTTTTGTCATTTGCGAGTGCTTGTTGATAACATTGTTAAGTTATTGAAAACAAATGTGTTTATTCTGGAAAAATTCCTTGACACTGCCTTTCGCCGCCCAATAAGATTTCGCCAGAAAGTTCTGATGGTCTTTTTTGAACTCCGTTGGAACTATTCTCCCTTGAAAGAGAAGGCCGTCCTGTTGCCGGACGGCCTTTTCGTCCTTATTGGTCGCTTCGCGACAAACCGCTAGAGAGTTATGCCCGGCTCAGAGCGTGGATGCTCCCCTTGCAGCGGGCTCGCCGCGTGGTCGGGCTCGCCCTCATTCCCGTCGCTCGGACGTGCATGGGCCTCGCGGCATTGGTTCATGGACAAAATTTGTCGCTCTGGTGCGCT
>JBGPZS010000013.1:0-19742 GCA_041493865.1 Terriglobia bacterium | reverse complement strand
GGATCCAACGAGCGATGTTGCCTTGTTTGTGTTTCATAGCAGTAAAAACTGATTTAAACGGCTTGCCGAGCGCGCACCTCCGCCGGTTGCGGCTGTTCCTGGCGCACGCGGAAGAAAACAGCCTTGACCACGGCCATGACCACCAAAACCGCGCCGAAAGTGCATACGATGGTGGCGCCCGTGGGCGTATCAAAAAAGACGGAGCAGTAACAGCCCAGCGCTGAGACCAGCGTTCCCATGGTCCAGCCAATGGCCAGCCGCGTTCCAATGCGGTCAGCAAACAGCATGGCGCCGACAGACGGCACCACCAGGTAGCAGAACACCAGCAGCACGCCGGCGATCGCGACGGACGAGGTCACGACAAAACCGAACGACGCGTAGAAGAGAAAGTCCCAGAGCCGCACGTTCAGGTTGGGCTGCGGCCCGCCGTTGGTGTTGTGGCTGAGCGAAATGGCCAGGAATTTTTTCCGAAAGATGAAATGGAAAAGGCCGATGGCCCCGTAGAGCAGCGCGGTCTTGATCACGTCATGCTGCGAAACCGCCAGAATATTGCCCACCAGCATGTCTTTCAGGTGCTCGGTTTCGCCCGTGGCCTTGCTCATGGCGATGATGGCCGCGGCCGACGCAACTGCATAGGTAATGCCGATGAACGCCTCCAGCGGTATGCGCTTTTGGCGCGAGCGCACAAAGGTAAAGATTCCCGCTCCGACGAAGGTGAAGCCCAGGCTCATCCAGTACGCGCCTGTGCCGTGCGGGTCCATGCCGATCAGGATGGCCGTGGTGGCCCCCAGCGCGGCTATCTGCGCCAGCGCCAGATCAACAAAGATCACGCCGCGTTCCACAACGTGTACGCCCAGATAGGCGTGTATGCCGGTCAATATCAGACTGGCGAGAAAGGGAAGAATCAAAAAGTGAAGGATTTCCATGGCGGTCCTTTTATTTCGTCTCCTCAAATGCCTTCGTGAGGAGGGCAATGTCGTAATCAAACAGTTTGAAATAGTCGGTAATCTCGGGCTTTCCGCCGACGGAAGGCATGAGTTGCAAGACCCTGCCGTTCACCATGCTGGCAATCGAGTTCGGTGTCTTGAGATCGAAGTACGGCTCGATCAGCTGGATCTTCACGCCTTCGCGTTTCATCTGGTTCACCAGGTCAATAGTGTGCGAGGGCGTAGGCGGAATGCCGGGACGCGGCTCAATGTAGCCGATCACGTCGAGCCCGAAGTGTTTGGCAAAATTCGGCCAGGAGCGATGGTACGTCACCACTTTGTGCCCGTGGTAGGGCGCCATCTGCGCCAGCCACTTCTTGTCCGCCTCGGCCAGCCGCTTTTCGAAGTCCTGCTCGCGCTGCTGGAAATATGCCTGGTCTTCCGGGTCCATGGCACTGAGTTTTGCGGCAATGCCTTTGGCGATACGCCGCCCATTGTCGGGGTCCAGCCAGTAGTGGGGATTGCCCATCGGATGGACGTCGCCTTCCGCGCGAGTCACGCTGCCCTGGGGAATTTCCAGGATCTGCGCGAATTGCGAAGCGTCAAAATAACCCTGCCCGCCGGGCTGGATCTTGCCGTTGCCGCTCTGTGTGATCAATGGTGGAAGCCAGCCAATCTCCAACTCCAAGCCAACCAGAACCAGCAAGTCCGCATTGCGGAGCTTGAGCAGAAAGCTGGGTTTGGGTTCCACGAAGTGGGGGTCCTGGTAGCCCTTGGCCAGCGCCTCCACATCCACCTTGTCGCCGCCGACTTCCTGCGTGAGTGACGCCAGGTCTGTCAGCGTGGTAATCACCTTGAGTTTTTTTGCTTCTGCCGCCGAAGGCAGAAGCAGCGTGGCCACAAGCGCCGCGCTAAGAACGATGCCAAATAATTTCGAACGTAATTTCATCCATCTCCCCACAATC
Source organism: Terriglobia bacterium (assembly GCA_041493865.1). Taxonomy (GTDB): domain Bacteria; phylum Acidobacteriota; class Terriglobia; order Terriglobales; family Acidobacteriaceae; genus Angelobacter. The sequence goes on along the minus strand of JBGPZS010000013.1, from coordinate 17,851 downwards.
TATCGCTCCCGATTCTTCACGCGGCACACACAGGCCGCACATGCCTCCGTTAGAAGGGGTGCGCGCCGTGCGCGCCCAGAGCGAACTGTAACTGTACAAACACTTCATGGGCGTTTAAGTTCCCTGCGTACTGTGTAAACCTATACTGGCCGCGGAGTTGCGCGAACTCGCTCGGCATGTAGGTCAGCACGAAAGAGGCGCCCTTGTCAGTCAGCGAAGCGTCGAACGGGCGGTCTGAGCGGTCAAGCCGGCCACCCACAACCCAGCGCCGGGCACGCTGGTACTCGCCCGATGCATCAAATCCGAACGCCCGCTGAAATCCCGAGGTCACCAAGGCCGGACAGGTGCTTGCGCCGCAGATGGTCCCGCTGGGCTGGCTTTGCTGCCGCCAGATGAATTCGCTGCGGGCAACAAACGACCGGTAGATCGCTCGTTGCAACGGCTTCCAGCGGAAGGTGGCATCGACGCCATACAGATGAGTAATAAAGTCGGTGCCAAACAGGTTGTGCCCACGCGAGTAGGACGCGCCCACATCCATGTTGGTGCTTTCGGTCAGGTCTTTGTAGGTGCGCAAATGACCCACCACGCTCACGTCATTCTTGGTGAAGGCCCTGAACACGTCGGATGAGTCTCCGCGGTAAGTCTGCCCGGTAAACTCCAGGAACCAGTTCTTGGGCGCCGGCAGAATGCGTTGCACGGAGATCCCGGCATCATCAATTCCATCTTCACCGCCCACCAGGTTCTGCGTGACCAGCGGACGGTCCACCCACGGCAGCACGTGATTGTGCAGGGTGTTCACCTTGCCGAACGCGGCGCGCATCTTGCCGGCCTTGGCCACAAAGCTTGCAGGCAGCGCCGTGAAGGTGAGGTAGCCTTCTTCCAGGTCCACGCCCTCCTCGCCGAAGGAGATAAAGAAGTCGCCGCGAGCGTAAGGGTCAATAATCGCCTGTATTCCTAATTCCGACTCATGCATCTGAAAGGACGGTGTTGGGTTGATGGGATTGTGCCCGGCGCTGGCGATGAAGTCGCCGATCATGCTGATGTCAGGATTCAGCGCCTTGGAAGCCGCCCCGCCGGCGCCGCCCAGCCGCACGGCCTCTGCCTGAGAAGCTGGCGCGCTGGCTGCGGGCGGCTGTGCGCCGGTCTGCGGCGCAGATGCCGGCTGCGTGCCGGATGCCGTTGCCGTACCGGGGGCCGGCTGCACTCCCTGCGCCTTGAGCTGGCGGATTTCGCCTTCCAGCATTACGATGCGATCTTCAAGATCGCGCAGCCTCTGGTCCATCGCTGCTTTGTCATCAGTCGTGGATTGTGCTGGTGTCTGCGTCTGCTGTGCGGTTGCGGCAACAGTGGCTGCAACCATCCAAACAATAAGAATATGAAAACGCCTCACATGATCCTCCTCTAGCCATGTGGAAACCCTTGGGCCAACGCTTGCCAAAAAGAGCCGGGACCGGCTGTCCTGCTTGAAGACCAGCAAGACTGGCATCAAGAGCAGCAGGGACTGAAATCAAATAGCATGCTTTGATGCCGGCGAGGGCTAGACGGAAGGAGGAGGGCGAATGAACAGACTGAGTTCAGGCGCGGTGCCTTTGCCTTGCGATTCATACGTAACGGCCACGGTTTCCATCGCATAGATGAGCGGCAAAAATTGGACCGTAACCGATGGCGCCTTGGCATGCGCGGAGAGGCAAATGGCACAGGGTGAAGAACTTCTTGAGATGGAGGCGTCAGCATGCGCATGCGTTGCTTCCACCCCGGTCATCACCAGGGCCAGCAACACGCAGATCATAGCGATCCAGCGCACCAGACTGCCGTTCTCGAGTTGGCCTTTACGGCGCAGAACCATTGTTGAGGGATCCGAGCGCGGAAGCCGTATCCTTCAGGAAACGGGTACCCGCAAGCCCAGAATATTAGTATCTTACCAGAGTTAGGGCCTTTTTTTTCAGTATCTTTAAGGTGTCATGAAATTGCATGGTCAGAGCTGCTGTGCTAGCGTGGATAGGTATTGAGAGGCGGTTTTGCGAACCATTCCTTCGGGGCTGGACCGAAAGGAAGCTGAACTCTATAGCCAGCTTGATCCTAACCAGTTCCCAAAACATGTCGCAATCATCATGGACGGCAATGGCCGCTGGGCCAAACGCCGCCACTTGCCACGCATTGCCGGGCACCGCAAGGGTGTGGAGGCCGTCCGGCTGGTGGTGGAGACCGCGGCGCAAATCAACCTGCCCGCGCTGACTCTCTATGCGTTCTCGGCTGAGAATTTTGTTCGCCGGCCGGCCACGGAAATCCATTTCCTGATGAAGCTGCTGCACCGGTATCTCAAGAACGAACTGCCGTTGATGCAGCGCAACAACATCCGGCTGTCATTCATCGGCCGCAGCCAGATGTTGCCGCAGGAAGTACAGGAGCGCATGGCCTGGGCCAAGGAGCAGACCTCGCGCAATACCGGCATGATCATGACGCTGGCGCTGAATTACGGATCGCGCTCGGAAATTGTTGACGCGTTCAAGGCGATGGTGCACACGGCGGCCAACAATGGCGGCATGGAGCATCTCAAGATCGACGAAGAAACCCTGAACCGGCACATGTACACCAACAATCTGCCGGAACTCGATCTGATCATCCGCACCAGCGGCGAAATGCGCCTCAGCAACTTCCTGCTCTGGCAGGCGGCCTACGCCGAAATCTACGTGACCAAAACCCTCTGGCCCGACTTCAGCGGTATTCACCTGCTGGAGGCCATCCAGGAATTCCAGAAGCGCGAGCGCCGTTACGGCGGCCTGAACGAACCTACTCCAGGCAGCTCCAACTAAAAATGAAACGCGTCCTCACCGCGGTGGCGCTGATCCCGGTGGTGCTCCTGATCGTGTTCAAGGCGCCGCTGTGGCTTTTTGCGCTGGTGGTGGCTGCCCTGATTGTTCTTGCACTACGTGAATACCTGGACATTGCAGAAGCGGCGGGCATCAAGCCGTTTCGAAGGCAGACTTACGCGTTGAGCCTGGTGCCAATCTCGTGGTTCGTGTACATGCTTTCGAGGGCCAGCAACCCTGCACGGGGATATTTGATTTATCCGCCTGATGCGTCTTTGCTGCAAAACTGGTGGGTACTGATTGCGCTGGCGCCGGTGATTTTTGGCGTGCTGCTTGTATTTCGCAAAGACCTGCGTAGCGGCTTAGCCTCGGTTGCGGCATCCGTTTTTGGCGCGTTGTACGTTGGCCTCTCGCTGTCCCTGTTGATTGTTTTGCAGTCGAGCTTTCAAATTATTCTTTTTCTGTTTCTCCTGTTCTCGGTTTGGGCAGGGGACATAGCGGCCTATTACGTGGGCAAGAACATTGGCAAACACAAACTCGCGCCTATTGTCAGCCCCAACAAGAGCTGGGAAGGTGCGATTGCATCTGTTGTCGCAAGTGTCACGGTGGCTTTCCTGGTCATGCACTTCCGCCCGCAAATCATGGACTTTTTAATGCGAATCGATGGTGCAGACGCGCATATGAGAGCGTTTTTTGCCCCTTTCGTGTATCCCATTCCGGCAATCCATATTGTGTGTCTCGGTATTCTTACCAACGTGGCGGCGCAGTTCGGTGATTTATTCGAATCAGCGTTGAAGCGCGGAGCGGGCGTCAAAGACTCCGGCACGCTTATTCCGGGCCACGGTGGCATTCTCGACCGCATTGATGCACTGCTCTTTGCGATTCCTGTCGTGTGGTACTATGCGACTCAAACTGGAATTCTGCTGAAAATAAACGACTAAATGAAGCGCATCGCCATCCTGGGTTCCACCGGCTCCATTGGCCGCAGCACGCTTAACGTGATTGAAAACAATCCCGAGCGCTTTCAGTTGCTGACCATGGCGGCAGGCTCCAATGTTGGAGCCGCATTGCAAGATGCGCGCCGCTGGAAGCCCAAAGTTCTCTCGCTGGCTTCAGAGCAGAGCGCGGAAAAAGTCCGAAAGCAGCTCCAGGCGGAAGGCCTGGGCGAAATTGAAATCGTTTGCGGGCAGGCGGGCACGGTCCGCGTGGCGACCCATCCTGAAGCTGACTTTGTGGTCAGCGCCATTGTGGGCGTGGCTGGACTGAAAGCGACGTATGAAGCCGTGCGCGCCGGCAAAACAGTTGGGCTGGCGAACAAAGAATGCCTGGTCGCGGCAGGCGAGCTGATCACCGCCGAAGCGCGCAGGCAGGGCAAACCGCTGTTGCCTATCGACAGCGAGCACAACGCCGTTCATCAATGCATGCGCGGAGGACGGCTCAATGAAGTGGAGCGCGTGTGGCTCACAGCCAGCGGCGGGCCGTTCCTCAACACGCCGAAATCCGATTTCGAAAAAATTACTGTCGAGCAGGCGCTGAACCATCCCACATGGAAGATGGGCCAGCGCATTACGATTGATTCGGCCACGCTGATGAACAAAGGCTTTGAGGTGATTGAGGCTTGCCGGCTTTTTGATCTGCCGCCAGCCCAAGTGAGCGTGGTGGTGCATCCGCAATCGACGATTCATTCACTCGTCGAATTCAACGATGGCAGCATTCTGGCGCAACTCTCCGTCACCGACATGCGTCTGCCGATTCTCTACGCGCTGACCTACCCGGAGCGTATCTCGTCAGATCTACGTTTCAATGTGCTGGACCTGAAGCGGCTGGATTTCTCTCCGCCGGACCTGGCCAAGTTCCCTTGTCTGCGCCTGGCTTACGAAGCTGCCGAGGCCGGCGGCGCGAAGACTGTGGCGCTAAATGCCGCGGACGAAGTGGCCGTGGCGGCTTTCCTTAAGCAGGAGATCGGTTTTGCCGATATTTCTAAAGTGGTGGAGCGCGCAATTCTTGAAACCAAAGACCGCCATCCCGAGTCTATTGAAGAGGTCCTGGCCATTGATGCCGAGGCCCGCAGCCTGGCGCAGCATAGCTTGTCGCGTCAGGTGAGCCTGTAGCAGCCTTCGGCGCTTTGCAGTTACAATATCAAGATCATTCTTTATGCCGTCATTTCCGCTCAATATCGCCTCTTTTATCTTCGTATTGGGAATTCTGGTCTTTGTTCATGAGTTCGGCCATTATGCAGTGGCCAAACTATTCAAGGTCCGGGTTGAAACATTCAGCCTGGGGTTCGGCAAGCGCCTGATCGGCTTTCGGCGTGGCGACACCGACTATCGCATCAGCCTTCTGCCTCTCGGCGGCTATGTGAAGATGGCGGGCGAAAATCCCATGGAGGCGCGCACCGGCGATCCCGGTGAATTCATGAGCCATCCGCGCTGGCAGCGCTTTCTGATTGCGATCGCCGGGCCGGCGATGAACATTATTCTAGCGTTCGCCGTGCTTGCCGTCCTGTACACGTTTCATCACGAGTACCTGGCCTATAGCAAGAGCCCTGTCGACGTGGTTTTCATCACTCCCGGGTCGCGCGCTGAGCAGGCCGGTCTGCGCGTGGGCGATCGGGTCGTCAAAGTGCAGAGCATCGATAACCCAACCTGGGAACAGTTTTTGATTCGCATCAGCATCAACCCTAACCAGCCCGTTCCAGTGAGGGTGCTGCGCGGCGAACAGACCGTGGACCTTACCCTTGTGCCCGAGGCTTCCGGCAAGGACCGCGAGGGGGATATCGGCCTGGAACCGCCAGGAGTGGTGGGCATGATTGAACCGGGGCTCCCGGCCGACAGGGCACATATCCAACGCGGCGACGCTCTGGTGGCTGTCAACGGAAAGCCAATCCATTCCGTGGATGACCTGCTGGGGACCCTGCAGGAAGCCAAGGACAATCCTGTGCAATTGACCGTTCTTCGCGACCGCAAGGACATAACGCTTTCCATCCCGGGGCAACTGGTGGACACGCCTGACAATGCACAAAAAAAATACCGGATTGGCGTGAGCATGGAAGCGGTGGAAAAGCTGCCGTTCCGCACCTCTGTCAGGACCTCATTTGAGGAGTGCAAGGCCAATTCCTTGCTGATCTTTGAACTGCTGGGCAAACTGCTCCAGAACAAAAATTCCATCAAGCAGATGAGCGGTCCCATCATGATCATGAGATATTCCGGCCAGGCGGCCAAAATGGGCATGCCAACGCTGCTGAAATTCATGGCCTTGATCAGCCTGAACCTGGCCATCTTCAACATGCTGCCGATTCCGATCCTGGACGGCGGTCTGGTCCTGATGCTGCTGGTGGAATCGGTCATGCGACGTGACATCAAGCAGGAAGTGAAAGAGCGCGTGTATCAGGCAGCTTTCGTCTTCCTGGTCTTGTTTGCCGCTGTGGTGATTTTCAACGACGTGGCCAAGACGCTGCCTGGACACTTCAAATAGCCTGCCTGTAACGGCGCGGCGCTTCACGCCGCGACCAGCGTCTTTTTCTCTCCATCCCATCGCCATTGCGGCTGCTTGCCAGTCAGATGCACGCCGCCAAGCCATCGGTCGATACCGCCGCAGAGGGTGATCCAGTCCGCTTTGCCCGCCAGCAACTGGGTCCCTGCGTCGGTGATGGCGAATTCGTTCTTTGGTGTTTCCACCAGCGCGGGATTTGGCCCGCCGGCCAGCCAGGCCATCCGCAGATAGACTGAGGCATCACCCCACGGCACATCTTCCTGCTTGCGCGACTCAAAATAGATCTCCTGCTTCTTGCGCTTGCCGGACGCGGCCGCCTGCAATACCTGGCGCTCCGTGCGCGAGAGACCGTCAGTGGTCCAGGGATATTCTTCAAGAAAGCGCAACAGCGCCGCGGCCAGGAAGGGCATTTCCGGGTGCTTTTGCCGCGTGAATTCAAGCAGCGTGGCGGGATCGGCGGCGCGGAAAGCACGCCATGCCTCGCTGGAGATGGCGAGCTGCTCCGGTGTTACCCGTTTGCGCGTCGGGAAAAGGCGGGCGAGTTGCGGACCGCTGAGCTGGCCCAGTCCGTAAAACGGCCGCACACCAGGGTAAGCATCGATTTGAATCAGGTCCAGATTGATTCCGTCCAGGTCCTGCTGTGAAAACCAATCGAGCAACTGAAGAAGCTGCAACTGGTCATACAGATCGTGCTCGAACCAGAGGACGACGTCCTGGTGCTTGCGGAAATCTTCCAGTGTGTGGTCGCGGGCGGCGAAACCGGCGCGGAGCTTCTCATCATCGCCCCATCCGAATCCGGCCAGGGCTTGCGCGCGAATGTCAGATAACTCACTTAACGATCCGGTCTGGGGCACGGGGCCGTCATGCAGAACGTCGTTCCAGGCGAGATAGCTTCCCGGAAATTTGACTTGCCGGAAAGTACCGGTCACGGACTCGCCGTTGGTGATGTGCAGCATCAAGAGAAGGCTACCATATAGAGAGAATTGCCAGAATCGCCGGAAGTGCCAAACACTGCCAAAATTGAAACTCAAAAGAGCTTGATACGGGAAAGCGAGTTTGGTCCACGTTCATCAGGGTTGCTAACTTCAATTGCGGCGGTTTTTGGCAATTTTGGCAGTTCTGGCAATTCTCTTCATCAGCTAAACTGGTTGTTACGGCATAGCATGGTGTTCGTTCTCGACAACTACGATTCCTTTACCTATAACCTGGTCCAGTATCTGGGAGAGTTAGGGCAGAAGGTGGAGGTGCGGCGTAATGATCAAATCACGCCGCTGGAAGTCGAGGCCATGCAGCCCGATCACATCGTTATCTCTCCCGGCCCATGCACACCGCAAAAAGCGGGCATCAGCATTGATCTGATCAGGCACTTCGCCGGTAAACGGCCGGTGCTGGGCGTTTGCTTGGGGCATCAGGCCATCGGCGCCGCGTTCGGCGGCAACGTGATCAGGGCGAGGCAGATCATGCACGGCAAAACCAGCCAGATCCAGCACGATGGCAAGACGCTATTTAAAAACGCGCCGCTGCCGATGACGGCAACCCGCTACCATTCACTCATCGTGGCCGAAGAGGGCCTTCCCCAGGCGCTGGAGATCAGCGCGGAGACACGCGAAACGGACGGCACGCGCGTGATTATGGGACTGCGTCACCGCCACTTTCCGGTAGAGGGCGTGCAGTTCCATCCGGAAAGCGTGCTGACGGATTCGGGACGGCTGCTGTTGAAGAACTTTCTGGCGCTTTAATCTTGTCGCTTCGCTCCAAACCGCTCGCGACCATGGCACACAAGGAGCTCTCTTCAAGCGCTCCAAGCTGGCGGCTCGGCGCGCAAGCCGGCCTCGTCGTCAAAAGCGCCAGAGTGCGCATAAGGCAAAACTGCAGGCAATCGCCGGTAGAATATCCCATCGAAATTCCGGCCATTTGGGCTAGAATCAGGCCCACGGATCCAGCATTGGAGGCCAGGCATGGCGCAACCCCAACCGGAGAAGCGTTCAACCCGGCGGTTTTCGTTTGCATTGCCGATCTCCGTTAAATTTCTGGATAACGGCAGGCGGGAGCTGGCCGGACACACACGCGATGTGAGTTCACGCGGCGTCTTCATGTATCTGGATACGGAGATTGTGGCCGGCGCGCCGATCGAGTTCATCATGACTTTGCCTCCGGAGATTACCCTGTCTGGGCCCATCCGCGTACGCTGCACGGGAAGGGTCCTGAGGGTGGACAAGTCAGCACAGGAACAAGGTGTTGCAGTGGCAATCGATACGTACGATTTCGTGAGCGAGGAATAGCATTCTGCCAACCTACTTGTCCGTAATCCTGAGAAAAACCTGGCGTGGCTGGGCGGCGTTCTTTTTGCTCTGCGCTCCGGCGTGCGGCCAAACGCCGTCCCCGATCGGCGAGCTGTTTGCGTCGGACACCGGCAGCACTAGCTCAATGCAACTGGCGGGCTCCGGGATGAACGTGATTTCCGGCTCGCAGTTGTCGGCTGGAATAGCTCCGGCAACGCTAAAACTGTTCCGCGGCGGCCAGGTGCGCATCTGCCCGCACAGCGGCCTCAGCGCGACCACCAGCGGCCAGGGGCTCATGCTGGCCACCGGAGCCGGGGCCATTGAGATCGATTACAAACTGGAGCAGCAAGTGGCCGACGTTTTGATCACGCCGGACTTCAACGTGATGCTGGTGGGGCCGGGCACATTTCACTTCGCTCTGGGTGTGAACAAGAAGGGCGACACATGCGTGAAGCCTCTTCCAGGCAACGCTTCCGAAGTTACTTTTTCAGAGTTGCTGGGCACCGGCGTATTCAAGGCCCAGCCGGAGGAAGCACTCATGTTCCGGGGCGGCAAGCTGGAGCCCCGGGCAGCATTCGCCGGCGAGTGCGGCTGTCCTCCCGGGGCCCCGATCATGCGAGCCGAAGCGCAGCCGAGCCCAACGCCTGTCCCGCCCAAGGACAATGGCACAACTCCCAAGCCTGCGGAGCGTGTTGCGGTGGCCAGCACTGAGCCCACCGCGCCTCTGCCGCCGGACCGGCCGGGACAAGTCCATGTCCAGGTTGACGCCCCGTTTGTGTTCAACGCCAGGAGTTCCGAGGGGCGGCCTTACTCCGTGGCAAAACTGCAGTTTTCCTCTCTGCCCAATGTTTATTTTGTGCAAGAAAAAGTCGATCCGGTCGTTCTTACGGAAAAGCCGCATGAGGTGTCTTTAAAAGCCCAAGTAGAGACGCCCAAGCCCCCGGAACAGCCGAAAAAGGAAAAGAAGGGTTTCTTCGGCCGCGTCAAGGGCTTTTTTGGCTCTTTGTTTCATCGTTAAGTTGTTGCTCTTGGAGGAATTAGGTAGACTAACTTTAGCCCAATGCACCATTGTGAAACTTTTGCAGCGGCAAGCCGTCTATACTAGATACACTTTATGTCTTCGCCCGACCCGAAAAAGCAGACCAACCCGGAAAAGCCGGCCGCCGGTGACCAACAGCCTCCCCAGCAATCCGTGGTGAAATTTGCCAAGGAGCAGGCGGCAAACGCTGTCATCATGCCTACTTTGATGGGCGTGGGCTATGGCACGTATCAGGTGCGTCCGGAAAACTTTTTGTTGTCGGCCGTGACGCACACGGCAGCCATTGCGCTGATGTTTTGGATGCTGCATTTGGCGGTCCCAGCGAAGATCATTCCGCCCACTACGGCGAACTCGGTTGAACTTGCGCCCTACATTCCCATGAAGGTGGGCAAGGGCGGCCCCAGCGGCGGTGGTGGTGGTGATGCCAGCAAACTGAAAGCGTCTGCCGGCACGCCCCCGAAAGCGGCGAAACAGCAATTTACTCCGCCCACAGTATTACCGCAACAGAAGAGCAAGTTGATGATCGAGCCGACCGTGGTGGCCGACCTGAAAGTTCCGCCCAACGCCCAACTGGGCGATCCGCTCTCCAAGCTCTTGACGCCGTCCAATGGCGTTGGAGTAGGCGGTGGAATCGGCAGCGGCAATGGTGGCGGCGTTGGCTCCGGACGCGGCGGTCCCGGCGTTGGCCCCGGAATCTTTCACGTTGGTGACGGAGTGAGCGCGCCGCGCGCCATCTATACTCCCGAACCGGAATTTTCCGAAGAAGCGCGCAAGGCCAAGTACCAGGGCGTTGTGGTCCTGAATATCATCGTAGGCACGGATGGCCGCGTGCACAGTCCCCGGGTAGTGCGTTCGCTGGGTATGGGCCTGGATGAAAAAGCCATCGAAGGCGTGAAGACCTGGAAGTTCGATCCTTCAAAGAAAGACGGGCGCGCCGTGGCGGTTGAGATGAATATTGAAGTGGCCTTCAACCTGTACTAGAGCGGGTTTTTTTCAAAACGAAAAAAGGAGATGCGATTCAGTATCTCCTTTTTGTTTTTGTCGAGTAACCGGTCAGCGTTTCAGTCGTGGGCCTCTTCCAGTTGGCCCTTTTCCAGCTTCTCCTGGCACTCAATGCAATAGCGCGTCCAGGGCACGGCTTCCAGCCGCTTGGCGTTGATCTCATTCCCGCAGCTCACGCACTCGCCAAAAGCGCCCTCGCGGATGCGCAGCAGCGCGGTCTCCACCATCTGCAGGAGCTGGCGGTCGTTGTTGCTCTGCGAAAAGAGGAACTCTTTGGTATAAGAGCTGGCTGCGCGATCGGCAATGTCCTGCGCAGTGTCCTGGTCGGCAATGCGGCCGTCCTCTTCCGTACGGCTGACCGCCTTGCGCAGGCTCTGTTGCCGTTCTTCCAGTCGTTTTTTAAAGCTTTCCAGCTTCTTCTTGTCCATGTCTGCTGATAAACGATTAATCTTAGTCGCCATATGAATTACCGTCAAATTCTCGCGGGACGACAATTAGATGCAGGATCGCCCCCAGTTGTTCCGGGATGCGGATGAAATGATTTTGTGGAAATAAAAAAGCGGCCGTTAGGCCGCTTTCTCTAAAGAGGCGAAGGGGGAAAGGAAAATCTCTCAGGGAAGGCGATGCACGATACAGTCCCGGCTTGCGCCAAGACACACGGATTGAAGAAGTCTCAAAACTTGGAAGAGGGTTGAAGTCATTGAATTTTACGGCCTCTTTGTATTTGCTCAATATCTAAGCAACTCGCAAACCAAAGATCTGCAAGAGCTTGTGAAACGCTCTGTGACATTAGCTAAAGTTTTTGTTTTCTTGCGGTTAGAAAGTCCCATTTACTTTCAGATCTTCAGAGAAAGTCGCACCAAAGGACTAAATAATATGGTATTACAATACCACTTTTAGCCTTCTTCATGCTTAGGTTGTGCTTTAGTTTGCTCTTCCATGGCCTTTAGCTTATTGAGGAGCGCCTTATAGCTGATCTTCAGGATCTTCGCGGCCTGGCGCCGGTTCCAGCGTGTTTGCGCCATGACACGTTCAATGGCTTCGCGTTCCGCCTGCATGGCTGCCCGGCGGCCAATCTCCAATAGTGAGGGCATCTCTATCTCAGCGCCATTGCTGGATTGCACTGCCGGGACCGCGGCCGGCGAAGCGACGGGCTGCGTCGTCATTCCGCCAAAGGAAACAACGATCGGCTTGTGGGTGGAGAGTTCACGGATGATCTGCGCCTCATTGCCCACGATGACGTAACGCTTCACCATATTTTCCAGTTCGCGAATATTTCCCGGCCACGCATATTCCATCATGCGAGTGACTGCATATTCGCTGAACATGGAGGGCTTTTTGCCGTAGTGCTCGCTGTATTTTTCCAGAAAATATTTCAAGAAGACCGGAATTTCTTCACGGCGTTCGCGCAGCGGCGGAATATGGATGGTGACGACGTTCAGGCGATAAAAGAGGTCTTCGCGAAACACGCCTTCTTCCACCGCGCGCTCCAGCGGCTTATTGGTAGCGGCGAGAACGCGCACGTCCACCTGAACGTCGCGCTTGCCGCCCAGACGGGAAAACTCATGGTCTTGCAGCACGTGGAGCAGCTTGGCCTGCAAAGCGGGATGCATCTCACTGATCTCGTCGAGAAAAATTGTCCCGCCGTTGGCCTGTTCGAATTTGCCCAGCTTTTGCCGGTTGGCGCCGGTGAACGCGCCGGCTTCATAACCGAAAAGTTCGCTTTCCAGCAGTTCGTGAGGGATGGCGGCGCAATTGACTTTGACGAACGGCTTTTCACAGCGCGACGACTCGGAATAAACCATGCGCGCCACCACTTCCTTGCCGGTGCCGCTTTCGCCGCGGATGAGCACCGTAGCCGTGGTGTCCGCCACCTGCTCAATGGTCATCTTTACTTCCATCATTTTCGGACTGCTGCCGAAGAGCATGGTGAAGTCGCTCTGGCGCCGCACCTGCTCACGCAACTGCGTGACTTCAGAGTAGAGGCGCTGGTTGTCCAGCACCTTGCCGATGCGCACATCGAGCTCTTTCGGGTCCACAGGCTTACTGATGAAGTCGTCCGCACCCAGCTTGGAGGCCCTGAAAATGACCTCCGGGTCTTTGCTGGCGGAGAGCACCATGATGGAAACCGTAGGCTTGATCTGCTTCAGGCGCTGCAATGTGTCGACGCCCGCTTCCCCATCCATGGAGGTCTCCACCAGCACCAGTACAGGATCAAAGGTACGAAAGACACGCAAGGCCTCCTGCTCACTGGAGGCAACCGTGACCTCAAAATTCCGCCGGGACAAATGCGCGGCCAGATACTTGGCCATGACCACGTCATCATCCACGATCAGCACACGGGTCTTCTGAGTCATTCCTGCTCCTGGCGGGAGACAGCCGCCGTCTGATGGAAAAAGACAAACTCAACTTGGAACGGAGGTTCTTACCGGGGGCCGATCAACACCCACAGACATTGTACTCTGATTCCATTTTCGAGTATTTGGATGCCTAAATGGAGCTTCCTAAGGCGGATTTTTGGTGGGAAAAGGGCAAGAGCCAGGACTCTGAGCCCTTCAATGCTTCAGTCTGACCGCGAGTGTCTTAAAACTATCAGCGACTAGGAGGACCGTTTGCCGGAAATAAAGTGGTATGGCGGCCAGGGGCCACTCATGACTACTTCGATGCCGGGAAGGTGTCGAGTGGCCATCTGATAGCGGTTCTGGTATTTCTCAACTTTCTTGTGGTCGATCAAGTGAGCGATGTCAATCAGCATGCCCCCGGAATCGATCTTACGGCAGCAGACATCCTGGTCGAGGGGGGAGAAAATCTTGTGGACCTGGACGGAAAGGGCCCGCGCCTTGGTCTGGCGTTCACGTTGCCGTACTGCTTTTTCTCGAAGCTTGCTCAGATACTCACTGCCAACGGTGGCGGGGAGTTCTATTTCTTCGAGGGCTTCGCGCAACGAACCGTCTTTAATCAGGAGCTTCAAATGCATCTCGGCCTTGCCCTTGAGTTTGGTGACGCTCTCCATGAAGGTCTTGCGATTGATGCGGACGGCGCGGCGCAACGCTTCATCGGTGTCAAACACGGTGCCAAAGCGAAACGGCAGCACGGTGGTGCGCTTGAAGCATTCGCTTACTACATGCGCGTGCTGGAGCAGGGCCTTCTGCCCGAGATCCCCGGTGGGAATGTACTCGCTCACCAGGACGGAAAAATCCCCGCTGGGATACGCGAATATTTGTGAGTCGGCGATGCCTTTGAGACCTTCTACGGGGACGGGGCGGCGTGCGCGAATACCACCCTGGACTGCTTGCTGCTCAACGATGCAGTACGCGTACCATGCCATGAGGGAGCTTCTCCTGTCGGAAAAACGTTAGGGCCGGGCGTGAATTTTTAATAAACGGGCGAAGTTTTACAGCGAAGAGCTTTTACATCAGCGCCAGCGGGTTTTCCAGCGCTAAACGTATCCTAAGCTGAGGCTGGAATAAATGCAACAGAGAGTGTGCACGAAACGTAAAGAAATCATGCATTTGCTGGCTAGACCTGCTGAATTTAGGCTGCTGAGGCTGCGTCCTCACGAGGCGTGATCGCATGAACCCTTTTGTTTTCATCGACTTGATTTGCATTCTTGAGGATCGCAGAGATGCGAGACACCTCAGCATCCGCAAGTCTAAGGTAGCGCTCCAATTCGGCGTCATCGGTCCGAACCGCTGCCAGGTAGAGCGCGTTGCGGATGGCTGCCAGAGGGCTGTTAATCTCATGCTTCAGCTTCCCCAGCAATTCCTGCCTGGTAAGAGCATCTGTTTACCCCGTTAAGTCTCTAGATATGCAAGCAGGCAGCCAAAGTAGCTGATTGCGATCAATTTTCATGGAGTTGGAACCGGGCTATGCAAACGGCCCATGAAAGGTGTATCCATGTTCCGTTGATTGGATCAAGTGTTCCAACCGGCCTGTGTGTAACCGCCGCCAGGCCCGCCTGCACCTGTACATTTGGCCATCGACGGGTAAAAACGACAGGGACACTTCCGTAAGTTTCCCCCAAGCAAACAACGGCATCTCACAAAAGGCTGGCTGGAGCCTACTGCTGCCGTGAGTTCTGCAAGGAAAATGTTTCCGATGTTGTCCCCTGAACCCGTCGATCCCGCCTCGTCTCCGCCGGAGAGATTTGTAGTCGAGGTGTTCTCAGAACTGCGGGCGGAGACCATTCAAAAACGATGGGAAGACGTGAACGTCATCCTGCGCATGAGCATGCTCACTGGACTGCAGATGCAACTGGATGCCACGCTCAACCTGCTTTGTGACATGGTTGCCGATATCACCGCCTTCGACAAAGCTATGGTCTATTTCTGGGAAGAAGGCCGGGAAATAATGGAACTTCGGACCGCGCGCAACGTGGAGAAGAAGGCAGTGGAGGAGATCGCGAACGGGAACATCCTGAATTTCTGGGCCATAAAATACGGCCGCCCGTTGCTGGTGGAACCCAACCACAACGCGCAGGCGGACGCGCTGTTGCAGGTGTTGAGCGCCGGATCGGCGCTGGCAGTACCGCTGTTTGTGAGCAACCGTGTGATGGGGTCATTGCAACTTTTCCGCTGTGCCGCCAACGGCTTCTGCAAAGAGGACGCACAGCTTCTTTGGATACTCTCCCTGGTGGCGGAAAACCTGCTTACGCGCGAATACGCCAATGAAGGCCTGCTGCGCTTTGCCTTTACGGATTACCTTACCGGACTGCGCACGCGCGGCTATTTCGAGCAGCAACTGGAGCTGGAATTCAAGCGCGCCGAACGCAAGCAGCAAAAGTTCGCCCTGCTCATGATCGATATCGACCACTTCAAGGTGCTGAATGACACGTTCGGCCATCACGTAGGCGACCAGCTCTTGCGCGATCTGACCTCCATTCTGGTGAAAGACATGCGCGAAGTGGACACAGTGGCCCGCTACGGCGGCGAGGAGTTTGTCATCATCCTGCCGGAAACCACCGAGACCGGCGCTGTGTTTGTGGCACAACGCCTGCGCCGCGCGGTGGACCAGGCCAAATTTTTTGCCGGCTCTCCTCACTCCGTCCAGCATCTCACCATCAGCATCGGCGTGGCCGTATACGATACTGACGCGCAATTCAAACGCGACCTGATTGAGTTTGCCGATGCAGCGCTGTACGCCGCCAAGCATGCGGGCCGTAACCGCGTGCTGTGTTATTCCGAACTGGCCGGAAAGCAAGGAAGAGAAGTTTCATAATCCGTGAGTTCATAATCTATGGGTTCGCAATCTTTGAGTTCACAATCTATGAGTTCATAACCTATGAGTTCAGGTTTTCATGCGGCGCATCAGCGGGGACAATCCGGCGGCTCGGGCACTATGTCCCGCAGCGGCCGGGCCCGAGCCTGGCGCGTGATTCACGCCTGCGAATATGCCCGCGACGTGCTGCCGGTGGTAGAAGGACAGGTTGCGGCGGGGATGCGGCCGTTCATCGTTACGCCGCAAGGCGCCGGCACCGCAGAGCTGTATCTTTCCGGCGGTAACCAGGACCTGCCGCGTTCGCTCTCCCTTCTGCGCTCCTGGCAGGACGTGCGCAACTGGCGCAAGTCGCTGCTCGATTGCGCGCCTGAAACCACGTCTGACATTGTGCACGCGCATTGCTTTGCCGCCGGCATGGCCGCGGCACGCAATTGCAGCTGCGTGGTCTATGACCTGGGCGCCTGCATTGAAGAGCTGGCTATCGCCGCCGGCCTGTGTGAGCCGGGCAGCTGGATGGCTCGCTCTTTTCGCGTGGCTGAACAGTTTGTTCTCACCCGCGCCGCGGCGGTGATCGTTCACTCCCACGGACTGAAGGAAGCAGCGCTCGAACGCGGCGCGCCGCCGGAAAACATCTTTCTTGTCCCGGAGCCAATCGACGCGGAAGACACTCCGCCGCTCTTTGTTAAGAAGGACCCAGATCGGGTTAAGACGGACCCAGATCGGGACCCCAACAGTGGCTCCGGCATAGACTTCCTGACTCGCCGCTTTGGCCTCTCGCCCGATGCCGTCTCCTTCTTTGTGCCCCAGTTCGTGCCCGACGGATTTGCGCCCCAAGGATTTGACGCAGCGCAGCAGCTTTCCGCCGCAGCCGTTTCCGTACTGGAAGGCTTCGCGCTGGCCTCGAATGAGCTGCCGCAGTTCAACCTGCTGCTGGAAGCGCCCGAGAGCTCGCGCCGCGTCATCAATGAACACGCCGCACGCCTGGGAATTTCGCCGCACATGGCCCTGGTGCACCAGTTTGACGTGCCCGCCACCATGCAAAGCTCGCACGTGGTGGTGGCGCTGGCCGAGCTTCCTGCCGACCCCGTCGCCGCGCGGCGGGCCAACGAAATCTGCCTGAAGAGCCTGTGGCAGGGCAAGACCCTGCTCGCCGCCGATGTTCCCCGCAACCGCGACGCCAGCCCCGAAGGCCGCGGCTGCCTGTGGTTTGAAGCCGGCAACCCGCGCGACCTGGGCTATCGCATGGCGTTCCTCGGGCGCAAGCCAGAATTCCGCGCCGCACTGGGCGTCGCCGGCCGCATGTACATCTTTGAAACCCGCAACATCACCGCCGTAGGACGCAAATACGATGAAGCCTACCGCTACGCCGCCAGCCGCAGAAAATCCACCGGCATCGGGCAGAATATGGTGCGACTGGAGACGGCGGAAAATTGGGGATGACAGCAATTTGGTCATTGACAAAACCGGACATCATGGCACGCCCGGCCACTGCCGCGGCGGAAGCCAGGTTGCTACTTTCACTGGAACGGCACGTGTCGTTATTCTCCTGACAGTCTTCGTGCCCAATGAATCCAAAGATTGCAAAGAATACAAAGATTGCAAAACTAGTTTTCACCAAGGTCCATGTCGCGCCTGTCTGTCTGCTGCTGGCATTTTTTATCTGCGGCTGCGGGAAGCCCGCGACTGAAGCACCCAAAGATACGTCGCCGGCAAAGCCCGCGGCACAGAGTAGCCCAACCGTCGAAGGCACGGACATGGACCTGGCCACGGCGGCGGTGCGCATACTGAATGCCGCGCATCGCAACGGAGCGGTGATCCTGAAGGGCCAGTGTGGAGCCCAGGGCATCGCCGATCCTTATCCCCTGCATGCACCGGTCACGCTGGAGCCGATGGAGAAAGCATTGCAAGAGGTTTCCGCCAAATATCAGAACATATACTGGCGGGAATCACCCGCGAGCGGGGTGCGCGTGGTGGACAGCGCGGCGAAAGCGGCACTGCTGCGCGTACGG
>JBGPZS010000391.1:0-4356 GCA_041493865.1 Terriglobia bacterium | reverse complement strand
GACCGCCCGCCCTCCATGCAGGCCAAGACCGTGCTCCAGGTGCTGGACACGGAGCCTGTGCTCGATGAAGGCTTGATGAAGCTGGGGCAATGGATCGGACAGTATTACCTGGCGCCTATCGGTGATGTCTTCCGCGGCATGCTGCCGCTGGCCGCCGAAATCAAGAAGGCCCGGATCTACCACATCACTGAAGCCGGTTACGAAGCGCTGCACGCTTCGGCTACGGTTGGCTCTTCGCGCCGTTCCAAACAGGACATTGACACACAGATGGTCGAGTATGCGGTGCTGGACTACTTGTCGATGTCAGACGATGCTCTGGAAGGGACGATCCGCTCCGCCACCGGCGCCAACCGCCAGATTCTGGACCTGCTGTTGCGCAAGAAGTGGATTGCGCGCGAAGACGCATCTTCTGCCCGCGACGCACGCCGCACCGTGCAGGTGGCCGTGCTCAAAGAAGCGGGCGGCAAGCTGAATGACAACCAGCAGAAGATCATCGCGTTCCTGCAGAAGCAAGGCGGCAGGGAATTTGTGGAACTGGTTCGCACACTCGATGTCCCGCGCACCACACTGCAGACCCTGGTGAAACGCGGAATGGTCGAGCTGGTTGAGGAGGCGGCTGAATTCAGCGTCAGCAGCATGAAGAAGCGCGGGCCTTCGCATCTCGACTTCATCTTCAACCCGCAGCAGAAAGCGGCTCTGACCACAATTCAAAGATCGGTGGAAGAAAAAAAATTTTCTGTCTCGCTCCTGCACGGCGTGACCGGCTCGGGCAAGACCGCGGTTTATCTGGCGGCGATGCAGGCGGTGCTTGAGTCAGACCGCTCTGCCATTCTGCTCGTCCCGGAGATCGGCCTAACACCGGCCGCCGCCGCCAATCTGCACCAGGTGTTCGGAGACGAGGTCGCGATTCTTCACTCCGCCCTTTCCGCCGACGAGCGTGCGGAGCAGTGGCACCGCATACGCCGCGGCGAAGCGCGGATTGTTGTGGGCACTCGCTCTGCGGTGTTTGCTCCGGTTGCGAATCTTGCGCTGATCGTGGTGGACGAAGAACACGACAGCTCGTACAAACAGGAAGAGACGCCGCGCTATCACGGTCGCGACGTTGCCGTGATGCGCGGCAAGCTTACCGGCGCGGCCGTCGTGCTGGCTTCAGCCACACCCTCGATTGAGTCCTACCACAATGCCGAAGCGGGGAAGTACCGGCTGATTGAGCTCAAAGAGCGCGTGGAGCGGCGCCCGTTGCCTGAGGTCGAACTGGTGGACATGCGGTCTGAGTTCCAGCAGACCGGCGAAGACCAGATCTTTTCCCGGCAACTGATCCAGGAGGTCACGGACCGGCTGGAGCGTGGCGAGCAAGCCATGGTCCTGCTGAACCGCCGCGGTTATTCATCGGTCGTCCTGTGCCGCGCATGCGGCGAGACGCTGCAGTGCAAGAACTGCACCATCGCCATGACCTTTCACAAGGCCGCGCACCGCATGGAATGCCACTATTGCGCGTACCGGCAGGCTGTGCCCAAGCGCTGCGCCGCCTGCAGCAGCGAGCACATTTATTTTCTCGGCACGGGATCGGAGAAGGTGGAAGAGCGCCTGCACGCTGCATTTCCGCAGGCGCGCATTGGCAGGCTGGACCGCGATACCGTGCGCAATCGCCACGACTTTGAACGCGTGCTCAATCAGTTCCATTCCGGCGAGATCAACCTGCTGGTGGGCACGCAGATGATCGCCAAGGGGCATGATGTTCACGGCGTCACTCTGGTGGGCGTTGTGGGGGCTGACTATGCACTCGGCTTTCCCGACTTCCGCGCGGCTGAACGTACATTTCAGTTGCTCACGCAGGTGGCCGGACGCGCCGGGCGCGGCGAAACACCCGGCAAGGTCGTGCTCCAGACCTATCATCCCGACCATTACGCGATCCAGTTTGCGCAGCAGCACGACTACCTGGGCTTTTATGAAAAAGAAGTTCGCTTCCGAAAATGGATGCACTACCCGCCCTTCAGCGCCCTGGCCAACGTGCTGGTGCGCAGTGACAAGCTTGACCAGACGTTGCGCTGGACGGGCCAGCTTGGCAAGTGGTTTGAATCGACGCGTAATGAAGGTGTGCGTGTGCTGGGGCCGTCGGTAGCGCCCATCATGCGCCTGAAGCGCGACTACCGTTACCACTTCATCCTGAAGGCCGCCAGCCGCGAGAAGCTCAATGCTTCGCTCAGGAGAATGCTGGCCTTCGCCGACGGTGAAAAAATTCCCCGTACCAACGTGATCGTTGACGTGGACGCTCTATCGCTGCTCTAAATCCTCCACTATAAATTCGGAATCAAGACCATTAAGGCACCGAGCCGACGGGCAGAATGCGATGCTCCACGCGGAATTTCTTGTAGTTTGTGTCCTCGTTGATCACTGTTTGTCTGACCAGTTCCTGCACGTCGATTTTCCCGGCCTCACCCGGCGCCGGGGAGGCGGCGGCCGGACAAACTATCGCCAGCAGAAGCGCGAAGAAGCAGGAGTATTTCACCGCCCTTACTCTACCCTGTACGAATGCATTGGCTCAATCAGGATTTGCAACTGGCGGAACCTATTTTGATGGTTGCGTTTGCTGATGGCGTGATTCGTGAAAGTCATGAAGTACTTTGCTCAATCCCTGGTCTCCAAATGGCGCGGGGGTGAGAGTCAGGGCCAGCATGATCAGCGCGAAGAATGCCAGCACGCGGCGCTTGGTATCGAGCGGCGGGAACAACGGCACATCAGGATGGCGTCCGCCCGTAAAACGCAGCACCACGGCCCACAGCAGCCATCCAGCCCAGCAGAACCAGCTCAGCGGAAGCAGGACCAGAATGCTTAGCAGAGAGACTGGCCGATGCAGGCGGGGATTGAAGGCGAAGATGATATGGCCGCCGTCAAGCTGGCCTCCGGGCAGCAGGTTCAGCGAAGTGGCAAACATTCCCACCCAGGCTGCCATGGCCACAGGGTGCAGGTAGAGCCCAGCCACAGGAGCTTGCGCGATGGCGGCTTTGCTGCCCAGCGCGGCACTCACCCAGTGAGCGATCTTGAAGATGAGCGGAAACCCCAGGAGCATGCTGCCGTTGGAAGGATTGGAAGCCGCCGCCGTAGCAGCTTCAGCGGCGGGGCCGATGAGCAGTTTGGAAGCCAGCAGCCCATAAATCATGATCGGGACCGCCACCACAAAACCGGCGATCGGCCCGGCGATGCCAATGTCAAACAGGTCCGCGCGGCTGCGTATGGGGGACTTGATGCGGATGAAGGCCCCCAGCGTCCCAATCAGCGTGGGCGCGGGGATGAAGAATGGCAGCGTGGCAAAGACGCGGCGGCGCACACACACAACATAGTGGCCCAGTTCATGCGCCGTCAGGATTCCAAGAAGGCTGGCCGAGAAAGGAATCCCCAGCCATAGGCGATGCCAGTCCTGCCAGATCCATTGCCAGGGAAAGTAATCCAGGTCCTGGGAAAATAAACCCAGGTTTTGGTTGAACGTCTCCTGCATGTGAGCGCCGATGCAGAGAGTGGTGAAAACAGTGGCGAGGAAGAGCAGCGCGTGCAGCCAGGTGCGCCGTTTTGGCGGCTGGATGACAACGACCCTGATCTCCTGTCGCTCAGGATCGAAGACGTGGTATTCCTGTGGAGGAAGCTGGTTGTCCGGCATGAAGCGATAGCCTTGAGATCGGATGAGTCGGCCGAGTATAAGTCGGTCAACTTTAGTCGATGGACTGCAGCTCCTTTCCCGGTTTGAAGCGCACGGCCTTTCCGGGAGGAATATTGACCTCGGCGCCGGTGCGCGGATTGCGCCCGATACCAGTCTTGCGCGGACGCACATTAAAAACACCAAATCCGCGCAACTCAATGCGCTCGCCCCCGGCCAAGGCTTTCTTCATGCTTTCAAAGACCGTTTCCACGGCCAGCTCGGCCTTGGTCTTGGTGATGCCGGTTTTGTTGACCACTTCGTTGATGATATCGAGCTTAATCACGGGTCAGCTCTCCTCAAAATTGTCAGAAAGGGCGTAACTCGTAGATGCTATTGGACTTTTACGCATGTTGTCAATGGAACAGTTTCGCCTATAAGATGGCATCTTTGTCGTTCACTAAAATCCCCGCAAAATCAAGGAACCCTGAGCGAAATGGCAATCAAAAGTGACCGCTGGATCCGCCGCATGGCGCAAGAGCACGGCATGATCAACCCGTTCAATGACCGCCAGGTGCGTGAAGGCGTAATCTCCTATGGCGTCTCTTCTTACGGGTACGATCTGCGCGTGGCCGACGAGTTCAAGATCTTCACCAACGTGAATTCCGCCATCGTCGATCCCAAGAATTTCGATGAGCGGTCTTTCGTCAGCGTGCAGGCCGCCT
>JBGPZS010000262.1:0-5778 GCA_041493865.1 Terriglobia bacterium | reverse complement strand
TTTTCGTTCGCGGCGACCGGTTGGGATACGTCGCCGGTCGAGTTTGCAAGCGCTGTTCCTATTGTTCCCAGGGCAAAAATTATGGCTAAAAATACACGTAGAGCCTTTTTCACGGCTTCTCCTTAAATGTCGACTACAACAGCGTTATCTGCTTAGTTAATTGTTTAGATTGCAAATGAGGGACAAAGTTGCGGCGGCAGGACCGAGATGACAATTCTTAACGGAATGAAAAAAGCAGCTCATCGCGCCTTTGAATACCGCTGCCTTTCTTCGTCAGCGAGGTTTGTTCATGCTTGCGCAGCGCTCGGGCAGCTTTTGTGTATCCTATTATGTTGCGCTTGGATGCGTTTCACGGCGGGAGAGAAGTAACCCCCAGACCGGCAATTCTCATCTCAAGCTAGAGCAGGAGCATTTCTCATGAAGACTGCGTTAGCCGCAGGAATCGTTGTTTTGTTTGCCGTCTGGTGCGGCCCGACGGCCCAGGCGCAAGTACAGACCGTCGCGAACCAGCGAGTGCAGGTCGCTCCCCCGACCGCAAATCTGAATGCCATCCTGACGCAGGTACAGCAGGCTGCCAGTTCCACCAGCGTCGATATTGGTAAATTACGGATCGAAAGATGGAAAACGGACTCTGAGCAGAAGCAGCAGTTACAGCAGATCGCCGAATCTCTGCAGAAAAATATCGCCAACGCCGTTCCGGGGATGGTCACCGATGTGCAATCCAGCCGCGGAAGCGTTGTAGCAAGCTTTAAGCTCTACCACAACTTAAACGTGGTCTATGAAAACCTGAATTATCTGGCCGATGTTGCAGGAAGCCTGGGTAAAAAAGAAGAGTTCGAGCCGTTGGCCGCCGATTGTGCTGCGTTAGAGTCGGCCCGGAAAGATTTATCCATATATATAGAGCAGGCAGCTGGGAGGTTGGAGAGCACGAACCGGCCTCCGGGTGGCGTGGCCCCCACGCCGGCACCTACACCCACGCCTAGAAACGTGGTCGTGATCGACGAAAACGATACGGCTCCCAAAAAGCCCGCAAAGCCAACAAAGAAAAAGACTTCGTCTCCTTCCACTTCCGCTCCTGCCAAGCCCACACCCACCCCTGCTAAGCCCACGCCCACCCCCCACTAAAAAGCAAAGTTTCTGGAACTTGTCACCCTGGAATGGGGTCTATCTATTTGATGGAATTGCTGTATCCCGTGAAATGGTTACCGCCGTTACCAAGCAATCAGTTGTAGCGGCGCCCATATCTTGAGAAAATTGGGGTGACGCCATGAGGAAAATGGCGGGAGTAACAGCATTGGGAAATATCGCCACCGCAATCGGTGTAAGGGCCGAGGAAGCCTCAATTGTCGCGGAGCTGAAAGCTGGCTCTGAAGAGGCTTACAACTGGCTTGTGGCCCATTATCACCAGCCGATTTACAGCCTGGTGTACCGCATTCTGACCGACCCTGCAGATGCCGCGGATACCACCCAGGAAGTCTTTCTCAAGGTCTTTCGCGGCATGAAGCGCTTCAACGGCGAGTGCAGCCTGAAGACGTGGCTCTACAGGATCGCCATCCATGAGGCCTCAAACCAGAGGCGCTGGTGGTTCCGGCACAAGAGTAAGGAGACCTCCATGGAAACGCAGGTGGACCATGAAGGAAACTCCTTCGGCCTGTGCGAAACGATTGCTGACAAACGGGATTCGCCCCTGGAAGCTTTCGCCCATGAGGAAGTGCGTGCGCGGGTGGAACAGGAGTTGAAACAAATCCCTGAGCCTTATCGTACAACCGTAGTATTGCGCGATATTGAAGGGCTCGCCTATGAAGAGATTGCCGAGGTGCTGCAGATTTCTCTGGGAACCGTAAAGTCCCGGCTGATCCGCGGCCGCGATGCATTAAAAAAGCGACTGGAGACGTTCGTCAGGGAAATGGGTTCTGAGGTGGGGGGAAGCAAGCCGGAGCCGGGTTACCGTTCGCCGGCCCAGGCAGAATTGGAGGCACAGTCATGAGGTGTACAGAGGCCCGGCCCCTGTTCTCATCCTATCTGGACCGCGCCGTCAGCGGCACGGAGATGCACGAAATCTCCGGGCACCTGGACCAGTGCGCGGAATGCCAGCGGGAATATGTTCTTTTGGAAAATACGCGCTCGTTGGTTTCGTCACTCGGACGCCGGCAGCCCCCCTCTGACCTGGCGCTGAAGATCCGCGTAGCCATTTCCAGTAGCCGTTCGCGCAACTCGGTGGGTTGGTTCCAGCGTTACGCGCTGCGTATTGAAAATGCATTTCGGGGCTTCATGTTCCCGGCCACCGCAGGCGTCCTTTCCGCCATCGTCTTCTTTGGCGTATTGATCGTGTTGCTGGTTCCGGCCCAGGTCAGCGCCAATGATGATGTGCCGTCCACGTTTTACACCCCGCCGCGGCTGCAGCTTTCTGAGTATCCTGAGAACCAGTTGAACCTGGATTCACCTGTGGTGATTGAGACCTATGTGGATGCCAGCGGACGCGTGGAAAACTATCGCATCATTTCCGGGCGAGACGATGAGGAGGTGCGCGAGCAATTGAACCGCGCTCTGCTGTTCACGATTTTTGCGCCGGCCCAATCCTTTGGACGCCCCGTCCCGGGAAAGGCGATTATGTCCTTCTCTCACATCAACGTGAAGGGGTAAGGCGCTTGGTTCCGTGGAAGGGTCAAACCGAGCGTTTGACCCTTTCTGTTTTTCTGGCCTAAACTTAAGTTTCCCACACATTTGGAGGGGGAACCCTGAAGCGGAAACTTCAACCATTTCTATGCTCTCTGCTGTTGTTTACCGCGGCTTGCGGGACGTCTCTGGCCCAGGCCACCAAAGCACAGTTGGAGGTGAGCGAGACATTCTTCACCCTGGCAGCGGCCCTGAACAGCTGCGGCTATGATGCCGGTCTGGAAGCCTCAATGCCACTGCGCCAGACGGTGCGGGCGGAAGTACAAAGCACCATCCAGCAGTCGCCGGAGGCGAGGCTGGCGCGAAACGCCATCTGCCAGTTTTGGATCGAGCACCAGCTGCCAGGCAAAGACAATGACGTTACGCCTTATCTCTCCCTTGCGCTCGATTTGGGGCCTCCGCCGGGGTTTGCTCCCACGCTCTCAGAAGCTGATCTGGCCCCGGACGCCGCCCGCGTTCTGGGAGTCATCTCACTACTGCAAAAGTTCTATCGTGCGGCAGGCATTCAGGCCCTTTGGCAGAAGCATGAACCTCAATATCAGGCGCTGGTGAATCAGCTCCATGACCCGATTTCCCAGGTGCTTACGCAGACCGATCTTTATTTGAAGGTGCCTTTCAGCAACTATCCGGGCCAGAGATTTGTGATTTACCTGGAGCCGCTGCTCTCGCCGGCGCAGGTGGATTCGAGAAATTTTGGCAGTAACTATTACATGGTCGTCTCGCCCGATCACGAGGGGCATGTGCGCTTTCCGGAGGTCCGTCATACATACCTCCATTTCGTCCTCGATCCCATGGCCCTCTCGCACGGAACCGCTCTCAAACAATTGGAACCGGTCCTGGAAGATGTGCGCACCTCGCCGATGGGAACATCGTTCAAGAACGATATTTCGCTGATGGTCAACGAGTGTTTGATCCGCGCGATTGAAGCGCGCACAACGATTCCCAAGTCCAACGAGGCGGCCCGTAACGCCTATGTGCAGCGTTCCGTGGAGGAAGGGTTTGTGCTGACCCGCTTCTTCTACGACCAATTGGTCGACTTTGAAAAGGAATCCACAGGCTTGAAGAACGCCTACGGCAATTTGCTGCATGCCATCAGCCTCGACCGGGAAAGAAAGCGCGCGCGCGAAGTGGTATTCCGCGATCAGGCAACGCCGGAGATCGTGAGCGCGGTGCAGCCGGCGCCAGATGAAGAGAGGCTGCTGAACATCGCGGAGCAGAAGCTTGCGGCCGGCGATCGTGAAGGCGCGCAGAAGCTGGCCACCCAGGTCCTGCAACGCAATCATGGCGGCGAGGCTCCGGGGCACGCTGTATTCATTTTGGCGCGAATCTCTACGCTTGCCGGGAACATGGAAGAAGCCCGCGTTAGTTTTGAGCAGGCCGTGCAATCGGTCCACGACTCACGGATGCTTGCCTGGAGCCACATCTACCTGGGCCGGATCTTTGACATTCAGTTGAACCGCGACGTCGCCGTGGAGCACTATCGGGCAGCGCTGGCAGCGGGCGATCCTGCCGCCGACACCAGGGCGGCCGCGGAAAGAGGTCTGGCAGCGCCGTATCAGGCAGGGAGGCCCGCGAAGCCATGAAGAATTTTATGAAAAGAGCGTTGTTCATGCTGGTGTTCTTCAGCAGCGCCGGGTTGTGGGCGCAGCAGCCCGCCCCTTCCTCTAAACCAGGACAATCGCCGGCCAAGCATGTGGCCCAGGCCAAAACCGAGCAGGAATTCAAGGATTACAACGCCGCATATGCAGCCGCCGGCGGGGCGGCCCTGGAAAAAGCCGCGGATGAGTTCGCGGCAAAATATCCAGCCAGCGACTTGAAGATTTTTGTTTATGAAAAGGCAATGCATGAGTACCAGACGGAGAACAACCAGCCGAAGGTCCTGGCCACCGCGGAAAAGGTCTTGCAACTCGATCCGGAAAATGTCATCGCCCTGGTGCTTACCGCCAATGTACTTGCCGACGCATTGAGCGAAGCGGACCCGGACCGCGGTAAGAAGATCGCCGAGATAAAAAAGAACGGCACGCATGCACTGCAGATCATGGACGCAAACTTCTCTCCCGTTGCGAATGCCACTCCGGAGCAGGTGGCGGCCTATAAAAAGACGCTGCAGGCCCTGGCGCACTCCGCCCTGGGGATCACGGCCCTGAAAGCAGGGGACGATTCGGGGGCCGAAAAAGAATTGAAAGCGGCAGCGGAAGCGAATCCAGGCCAGCCCGATCCGTACATCTGGTACCATCTGGCGCTGGCCCAGGACCACCAGAAGAAATACGATGAGGCGCTTGTTTCGGTAAAACGGGCGTTACAGGATGCTGCCTCAAATCCCGATATCGGAGAGCTGGCCAGGGGTGAGCAGAGGCGATTGCTAACGCTGACTGGTGGGGCCACACCTGCACCGGAAAAGCTTCCTACCCCGGCCCCAAAATAGAATGCAGTTGTCTTTATGAGTACAGAGCACACAGAACTTGCAACGCCTCGATCACCGGCACGGATCCCGCGGCAGAAGCGAGTTCGCGTGGAAAACCTCTTGCTGTGCTTTACCTTGCTTGCTTTGACGGTGATTCAAGGCAATGCGCTGGTGGATCCAGCCGTAGCGGAGAACGGGGCGCAGGCGACATCAGGAGCAAGACGCCCTCAAGCCAGGACGCAGCAAGAGCGCGACGATTTTACCGCTGCCTACGTCCTGACCGGCGCGACAGCCGAGGAAGCCGCCGCCAATGATTTTGCCGCCAGATATCCCGCGAGCGAACTTCGCCCCTATCTTTATTCCAGCGCAATGCTGCTGTACCAGCGTGAGAACAATCCGCCAAAGATGCTGGCAATGGGTGAAAAGGTCCTGGAACTCGATCCTGATAATCCGCTCGCCCTGGTGCTTACCGCCACGGCGTTGGCGGATTCACTTGGCGATCGTGACCGCGATCGGGAAAAGAAGGTCGGGACCATTAAGCGCAATTCTACGCGCGCCATCCAAGCGGCCGAAGCTGGCTATGCGGGTAACTCCGCCGATACCGCACCGTCAACGGCGGTGTATAAGACAACATTGCAGTCCATGGCCTATTCAGCGCTGGGAATCATGAAGCTGAAGACAGGAGACGATGCCGGCGC
>JBGPZS010000097.1:0-10410 GCA_041493865.1 Terriglobia bacterium | reverse complement strand
CATTCAGCCAGATTGGAGATCGAAAACAGCCCGAAAAAGGCATTCGACCGCTCGGTCGAATGGCGGTTCGCCTTTTGTTTGCAATAAAAGTGCTATGGGGGGTGGGGGTCTGGCTGAAGGACGCAGGCAGAAGGCCGTGAAATCTGTGATCGGGTAATCCGGTGATCGGGTGATCGGAAAACCAGAAGCCTTAACCACACAAGGACATAGGAACACGGAGGCGGAATGAAATCGCCACAATGGGTAATCGCTGAAATTGATATTGATAAGGAGAAAAAGCAGCCGAAAAGGTCGTGCCAAGCAGGTTCTGGCCCAAATCAGCCATTGCAGCCGGTTGAAAACCACCATTTCCTGCTCCATTTTATTCCGCGGCAGACACAAGCAAGCAGAATCAGCGGATATTGCAAACATGAGTTGGCCCATTAAGTGCATTAACATGGTGCTCGAATTCACCGTAACCACTTTTTTGTCTGACGATTTGGTTGGGTAAATATCTTGTTCGGAGGCGAACTTGAAGGCATCGCAATTCTTGAAAGGCATTTTTAGAGCTAACCGTTCGGCACTGGCCAGGAAAGCCTTGATGGCCGGCCTGGCCGTGGTTTGCGTGGCGGTGGTGGCGGCCGGCGCCCAGAGCGGAGCACAGAGCGGTGTGATGAGCCCGTATCAGGGCGAACGTGACGGGGTTAGCGCAGGCGGAAAGTGGGTCGAGTTTCGCTCCGAAGAGAAGATGACCGGCGCGAAGAAGGTGCGCTTTGAGCTGCAGTCGGACAACTATTTGAGCACAAGCCCGGATTACAAGCCGCGAGTGGAACTGGTGTGCACCAATCGCAAGTACACATACGCCGACTTCAATCCCGGCATCCCGCTGGGGCCGCCTAACCGTCCCGGCTTTTGGGGACAGCCCCAGATTGAGGTCATGGTCCGCGTGGACGATACGCACCACTATCACGGCTGGAACTGGATTCGCGGCCGCTTCCTCTCCATGGACAAGGGCACCACGCGCGAGTTGATGGGAGCGCACATCTTCAAGGTGCAAATCCCTGGGCCAAGGGGGCCGGAAATCGCGGAATTCTCGCCCGCCGGCCTTGATCTGGCCCGGGTGAAGCAGGCCTGCGATCTGACTCCGAAGAAGCCCAGCAAGGAGTAAGCCGCTGTGCGCTGGTTCACATAACGTGGGTGTGTCAGGTGTGTCGTGTAGGTTTCTGGTACGCGGCACAGCGTTTCATCCGTGCAACGGCGGGTCTGCGTGGCAGGAGGCGCTGACGATGTCATGGCGCTTCCCGCGGGCCCATTTAGCTTTCAGGCTGCCACGGTCAGCGCGAGGTTTTGATCGTCATCGTCCGGGAATTGCGCATTCTTACGGCCGTTCCGCGGGAGCGAGGCGCGCAACTTCATCCGCGCCTTGTGCAGTTGAGATTTGCTGTTCCCGATCGAGCAGCCTAGCATTTCCGCAATTTCATTGTGTTCGTAGCCTTCAATGTCATGCAGCACAAAGATGATTCGATATCCGGGTGGAAGGTCTCCTATGGCGCGCTCCAAAGTCATGCGATCAATTGAACCATGGAGAACATCGTCTCTTTTTCCAATGTCTTTCTTCGGCCCATCTTCGGTCTGCGGTTCCAAAGCCTCTTCCAGTGAAACCTCCATGAGGCCTTTCTTGCGCCAGTGCATCAGGACAATGTTCACCGTCAGGCGGTGCAGCCACGTGGAAAATGCGGATTCGCCGCGAAAGGAGGCAATCTTGCGGTAGAGCTGTAGAAATGCCTCTTGCGTGAAATCTTCGGCCTGGGCATGGTCGCCCGTCATGCGCAGGCACAAGGAAAAAACACGCCGCTTATGCTGAGCGTAGAGCGCTTCAAAGCAGTCTGCATCGCCGGCGCGCGCTTTTTCGATCACCTCGGCCTCGGTCATGCCGGCAAACAGAATTGGCTTTTTGCTGATCGTGCCTTGGCCCTTTGTAGAGGCCGATCTCGGTTGCGGTAGATCCGTATGAGGTTTCTGCAACACCAAGGTTTGGGGCAAGAGTTCTCGTTTCTGTGGAAAAGAATTTAGACGAATTTGGCAGCCTGCTGTGGGATGCGTGCGAGTAGTCGAATGTTGCCTTTGCGCAGTTGCAGCGCCAAGCGCAGGACGCAGTCAATCGCTCAGCGCAGCCTGACCGCGTAACAAGCCGCATTCTTTTTGGCGTGATGCCATTGGATTGGCCACGCCAGCAGTGTCGCGGCAAAACCGATTCGACCGTTGCCGATAGACAATGGAAGATTCCAGACTGTGCGGGTCGCGCAAAACAAGCGTTTTGTAAAAGCCGCACAAGAACAGATCCGGAGTAACCGCGAATCACCTTCTACCTTCGCGCCGCGTGCTGTTTTTGCTGCAACAAACGAACCGCGCGCGAAGCCAACCCTGTTCACCCTACCTGTCAGTTTTGACAGTATTTACTTGTTGTTGCGCCATCTAGTCTAAATGAGCAGCTCTGAATAAGATCTTTGCAAATGGGCATCCCCAGTGGCCAGTACGGGCGTGGGACCCTGAACGTGGGCGACCGCGATGATCGCGTTTTAGCTAGCGTAGTCGAAAGGTGTCGCCGTCAGCTTTGGAACAGAGGTTGAGAGTTCTGGCTTCACAAAAATTAAGGGTTTTTTTACTTGCTTTCGCTTTCTGGGGGGAGAATACTTCCAGAAAGCTCTAAAAATAGGAACTGAATCGACGGACAAAAATATGCGCCCAGCAGTCCTTTCTATCTCCGCAGAAAGGGTGTTGGCTCCTATCCGCAATGCCGTATTGGCACACGCAGGATACGGAGTCATACCGGTGGCTACCGTTGAGGCTGCGCTCCAGATCCTGCGCTACCGCCACGTTTGTGCCATTGTGATCGCTAACTCCGTGCCGATACCGGACCGTCGCCGTGTTTGCTCTGAAGGACATAGCCGTCACGTTCCCTCCGTGGTGCTGGACCCCTATGATCAGCTTCCCGACGACAAATTCGAATTCCACGTGAATCCACTGGACGGCCCTGAAGCCTTTCTGGATGCCCTGGCCAGCCTCATGCAGCGCGATCATCATCCGTGCGTTACCGAAGCAGCTGCTAAGAGTCCGTGCGTTACCGCAGCAGCTGCTAAGATGCTGTAGATGCCGCGTGGCCAACGCCAGACCGCTCTGGCCCAAATCGACCCGGTACAAACGGACCTTGTTGCGCTCAACAGGCAGATCATTGCCTGCATCCGCTGTCCGCGCCTGATCGCCCATTGCCAAAAAGTGGGTCAGGAAAAGCGCCGCGCCTACCTTGATTGGGACTACTGGGCCAGGCCCGTCCCCGGTTTTGGCGATCCCGGCGCCCGCTTGTTGATTCTGGGCCTCGCGCCCGGGGCCCATGGATCGAACCGCACCGGCCGCCCTTTCACCGGCGATGGCTCCGGCAACTTTCTCTATCCCGTCCTGCACAAGGCGGGATTCGCTTCTCAGCCAACTGCCACCCACCGCGAAGACGGCATGCGCCTGCTGGACGCCTACATCACCGCGGCCGTCCGTTGCGCTCCGCCGGAGAACAAGCCCGCCCCGGATGAGATTGCGAACTGCTCCCCATATCTTGATCGTGAATTTGCCGCGCTGACCAGCGTCAAAATAGTGGTGGTGCTGGGCAAGATCGCATTCGATGCTTACCTGAATTACCTGAAACGCCGCGGTGATCTGAAGTCCAAGAGCGGCTTTGTCTTCGGCCACGGGGAGACCTATAACCTGCCTGGCGGCCGCACGCTGCTTTGCTCGTATCATCCTTCACTGCAAAATACCCTGACCGGTAAATTGACGGAGAAAATGTTTCTCGATGTTTTCAAAAAGGCCGCCAGGTTGATCAGGGAGAAATAGCGCTCCCTTTCCCGGCTTGCCGGTTTCTATCCTCATGCCAAAAACGAGCTTCAGGATTTCGGCGATGTGAATGCATCAGCACGTTGGGCTTCGCGTGGGCATCGACTTCGTCCACGTAAACCTCTTCAGCGACCTGCTGGCCGAAGGACGCAACAGCCTGCACGTTTCCGAGGGGCCTACATTCCGGTTCGGGCCGAACGTGCCATAAGATTTGCAAGGCGCGTGAAGAACGGAGGCTTAATTAAGTCCGGCTGAATACTTTTTCCTAAGCGGCTTGTTCCTGGGCTTTGCTGGCCAGTGCTTCCCTCAGCATCGCATTCACCTGCGCCGTTGCGGCGCGGGCGGCCGGCGTATCTGCCAGCGCGTTGATGCCCATGAAGCCGTGGATCGCACCCAGGTAGCGCGTGCACGTCACAGAAACGCCGGCTTGCATCAGTTTGCGCGCGTAGGCTTCGCCCTCGTCGCGCAGCACATCACATTCGCCGGTAATAATGAGCGCCGGAGGCATGTCTTGAAGCTGGTCGATGCTGGCCTGCAGCGGGCACGCCGTCGGTTCATGCTCAATCGCCTTGCCTCCCGTGTACTGCTTCCAGAACCATTGCGAGTTCTCTTTGGTGAGGAAGTAACCGGTGGCGAACTCCTGGAATGAAGCTGTGTTGAAGTCGCTTCCCGTTGCCGGATAGATCAGGGCCTGCGCCGCGATTTCAGGCCCGCCGCGCTGCCCGGCCAGCAGACAGACAGCAGTGGCCAGGTTGCCGCCCGCGCTGTCACCGGCCACCGCGATTTGAACGGCGTTCAAGCCAAGTTCGCTGCCATGCTCTGCCACCCACTTTGTGGCCGCATAACATTCTTCCAGGGCCACGGGATAGCGTGCTTCCGGCGACCGGCTGTACTCCACAAATACCACGGCAGCGCCTGTGCCGCTGGTGAGTTCGCGCATGAAGCAGTCAAAGGTATCGGCATCACCCAGCACCCATCCGCCACCATGAAAATACATGACCACTGGAAGGTGCCCGGTGCTGCCTTCAGGACGCTTGTTTTCAGGGCGCTGATTTTCGGGACGCTGATTTTCTGGACGGAAGATCCGCAGCTTCACGCTTCCCCCAGGCCCGGCCGAAATCGTGCGGTCCTCAAACTGTGCCGGCTGTTTGATCAGCGGTACAATCGCCTGGCCTTTCACGTACATCTCTCGCGCCTGCTCTACCGGGACCTCGGAGACTTGCGGGCGGCCCGTGCTCTCCAGGAATTTCAGGAACCATTGCGTCTTGGGATCCAGCACTGCATTCGTCGGTGAAGGCATTTCTTGCTCCTTGGGTTGTGAACGGCACCGTACTACTTTGTGGCTACCAGCGTCTTTGCCTTTGCCAACTCCATGCGGTCTGAGTTCGAGCCTTCACAGTTCTTGATCAGCTGCGCGTAGAAGCCGGCGGCTTTCTGTTTCTGTTGCGACTTTTCCGCCGCCTGCGCCGCGCCGTAAAGGCCGTTGAAGCGATTGGGATCGGTCTTGAGCGCAACTTCGTATTCAAGCAGCGCATCCTGGGCGCGGTCCATTTCCATCAGCATGTCGGCCAGCATTTCGCGCGCGGGAGTCTCAGTTTCACCTTTGCCGACTTTGTCCTGCTTGTCAGCGACCGCGCGGAGCAGGCGCACAGCATCATCATTTTTGCCCTGTGCGAAAGCAAGCCACGCCTGCGTCTCATCGTGGTTGTTGGCCATATATTTGGCTTCGTGGGCCTTATCTGACTTTTTCGTTGCCTCGAGCATGGCATTGAATTGATCAACGGCAGACTGTGCTGCCGCTACATCGCGCAGATGTCCGGCAGCCACGGCGTGCGCCCAGAAGGTAAGCGCCTGCACGAAAGGGCGCGCGCCCTGGGGCGGTTGCAGCGCCAGCGCCTCCTGCCATTGGCGGCGTTCCAGCGCATAACGCGCCGCGAAACCGGCGCTCATGGCGTCATAGTAATCCTGAAACTCTTCTTCCACGTCTTGCTTGCGCACCGTTTGCAGTTCGTCCCATTGAGCTTTGGCTTTCCGGTTGTCGCCAATCTGCAGGTACGCGGACTCCAGAAAATCCAGCGAGTGCATTTTGTGATGCATTACGTGCAAGTGCATGGAGCCCATCTTTTCCGCGGCGCGCAGGGCGGCTTCATTGGACTGAATGTCATCCTGCCAGAGTCCCAGGCGGGCAAAGATGTGCGAGGGCATGTGCACGGCGTGTGCCGATGACGGCGCGATGCTCGCGTACTTGCGCGCCGCGGCCAGCCCAAGGCTGGCCATTTGGGGATTGTCACAAGAGTGAATGATGTAATGCGCAATGCCCGGATGCCCGGGGTCCTGCTCGAAGAGCTGGTTGAGAATGGCAACGGCTTTTTTGTGATTGGCCAGCGTTGGGTCCTCATCAGGCCCGGAGCCGAGCAGAGACAGCGCGTAAAACACCGCGGCTTCACGGTCCTTGGGATTGTGTTTGTAAACGCCTTCCATGGCCGCCGCGTAGGCGTTGGCACGATCGCGGTGGTCGATCTTCTCTGCATCACGGTAGAACGCCGCCAACGCGCTTACGTATTCGCTTTCGCGCGCTGTCTTGGGATTGAGTTCCTGGGCGTGCGACAGCAGATCGTTCCCGCGCTTGAGGTCCGCTTTGGTCGGGCGGCTCCAGAGCTGGTGATACAGGCTCAGGGCCTGGCCCCAATAGGCCATGGCGCAGCCGGGGTCCTGTTTGGCGACTTCCTTAAACTGGTTTTCGGCCGACTCGTATTCAAAGGAATGCATCAACGCCACGCCGCGCTCAAATGGCTTTTGCACCGCGGCAGCGCAGGAAATCGGAAAGGACACGCTGCCCAGTTTTTCACCGGGAGCCATGTGCGAATGGCCGTCATCAGCCCGCAGAGAAAAAGACCAACACGCGATCAACAGAAAGAAAAACAAAATACGCAATTTCATGAAAGACTCCACGCCCAGCCGCAGACTATCACATGCCGGGTGAGTGTCAACCGCGTGGGGACGAACGCCTGCTAGTCTTCGTCCTTGGATGAAACCGTGGCCCGCACCGGCCTCATCGCGGTTTCCAATTTCAGTTGCGGCAGATTGGCGTTCTTCAATTGCTGGTTCAACGCAGGAACGTCGTGCGACTTGACCTGCTGCCAGCCCTGCATCAGCGGTGCAAGTTGTTTGGCCAATTCTTCCACCGCGCCGGAGGCCTGTGTGGTGGGAGCAACGTCCGCCTCCTGAAGCAGGCCCAGCAGGGCCAGATATCGCGCGCGCAACAGGCCCAATGTCGGTGGCTGATTGCCGGCGCCGGGCCGCCGCGGCGCGCCTCCGCCGGCCACTTCATCCAGCTTCTGGTCAAGCGCTTTGACCGCCGCCAGCACGTCTCCCTGCGCTTGCTTTTGCAGCTCTTTCAGGTGTTTGCGAAGATCGCCCGCCTGCTCCACCGCGGGAGCAAGAACCAGAAGCTGGTTGTAAAGCTGCTGTGACTGACTGAACTGCTGTGCCAGGGCCGGCTGCGGCGTCTTTACACGCGGATCCATCTTGACCGTGAGCGGCTGCGAATAACTCTTGCCGTTTACGGTGAGGACCACGGTGTATTGCCCGGGCATGACCCATGGGCCGCTGGGCGCCGGTACAGTGTTGTGCGGCACCGCGGCAATGGGATATTCCGGTTCCACGCCCGGCACGCTGGGGTAATGCATGTCCCACAGCCAGCGATGCATGCCTGCATCGGCCGAGAGCGTTTGCGGCGGGCGCACCCAGTACGTGGGAATGTTCAGCGTGGGATCGATGGACTCCGCTCTGTCGGCGCTGGAATATTTGCGCACGCTCTTGCCCGCGCTGTCCTTAATTTCAAGCGTGACCGCGCCATTGGCCGCCCCGTTGAGATAGTAGTTGATCACGGCGCCATCCGGCGGGTTCTGGCCGGCAGGGAAGTCCGGCGGCAGCGGCGTGTCTGTATTCATGTCCCAGCGCACCCGGACGGCGGTTTGCGGCTTGAACAGGAATGCTTCGCCCGAGATTATCTTTTCGTCCACCTGGCGTAGCGGGGTGATGTCATCCAGGATCCAGAAGCCGCGGCCGTGCGTGCCGACGGCGAGATCGTCATTCTTGATGATTACATCGCGCACGGAGGTGGCGGGCATGTTGAGACGCAACGACCGCCAATGGCCGCCATCATCGAATGACACATGGACCGCGCGCTCCGTGGCGGCGAACAGCAGTTCGCGGCGCACAGGATCTTCGCGCACAGCATTTACGTTTTCATTGTCGGGAATGCCCGTGACGATCTCCGTCCAGCTCTTGCCTGAGTCGCGCGTGCACAGGATGTGCGGGCGCAGGTCATCCAGGCGCAACGTGTTGATGGCCGCGTACGCCGTCTGCGCGTCAAAGTGGCTGGCTTCGATGATGGACACCTTCTGGAACGGCTTCATGTCCGGCGGAGTGATCTCGGTCCAGGTCTTGCCGCCATCGGTGGTGATGTGGATGCGGCCGTCGTCCGTGCCTGCCCATATGTGATTGTCGTCGATCGGAGAAATGGCAACCGCATAGATCACGCCGCGCTGGATGGCCTTGGCTGTGGGCTCATTGCTGAAGATGCCGATGGTGGCCGGCAGCGCAAAATCCTTGCGCGTGAGATCAGGCGAGACCTGCTGCCATGAATGCCCGGCGTCGCGCGTGCGCCACAAAGTGTTGGTGGCAAAGTAAAGCGTGTGCAGATCTTTGGGCGAGAAGACGATTGGCTCCGTACGCAACACGCGAAAATCCGGCCCGCGAAACGGCTTGGGCATGATGTTCTGCGTCTGCGCGGTGCGGCGATCGTAACGCGTGAGCTTGCCGCCAAAAATAATGTCGGGGTCCAGCGGGTCCGGCACCACATATCCGTATTCTTCCGCCCCCACCGGATGCCACTCACGGATGGTGACCTGGCCGTCGTCACCGCGGCTGGAGACGCAGGCTGAGCCACTCTCCTGCTGTCCGCTGCACAGGCGATAAGGAAAAGCATTGTCAGCATTCACGTGGTACATCTGCGCCGTGGGCTGGTTGTACCAGGAACTCCAGGTTTCACCGCCGTTCACCGTTACGATAGCGCCCTGGTCGCTGGCCAGCAGAATGATTTTGGGATCGTTGGGATTGATCCATATGTTCTGATAGTCGTCGCCTCCAGGTGCGCCGCGGAAGCCGGTCCAGGTCTTGCCTCCGTCTGTCGATTTCCAGGTGACCGTGCTGGTCATGTAAACCACGTCAGGATTCTTGGGGTCGATTCCCGGCTCAGGCAGATCGCCGCCGCCAATGCGCCCCGCAGGACGCGCGTCACTGGTTGCAACGGTCCAGTTTGCGCCTGCATCTTCACTGCGATAGAGCTTGACGCCTTCCTTGGTCGCAACCGCGGCAAAAAGGATTTTGGGATTGCTGAAAGAGATGGCAATGTGCGCCTGAACCACGTCTTTGGGCAGTCCGCCGCTCAGTTGCTGGAAAGTTGCGCCACCGTCTGTGGATTTGAAAACGCCGCCGTTGGTTCCATTCCACGCTCCGTTTTCCCAGGGCCCCAGGCGCGCTTCCCAGAGTGTGGCGTAAGCAACGTCAGGGTTGGTGGGATCAAAAAGCACGTCCGCCGCGCCGATGTTGCCGGCCTGGTCGCTTTCGCCTGGGTCTTTAGGCAAAACTTTCTGGAAAGACTGTCCGCCATCCGTTGAGCGATAGACGCCGCGCTGCCCGTTAGGACCGTAGGGATGGCCGGCCACGGCGACCAGAATCTTGTTGGGATCGCGCGGATCAATCGCCAGCCCGGGAATCTGCTGGCCTTCACGGAGGCCAAGATGCGTCCAGCTCTTGCCGGCGTCGGTCGATTTGTAGATTCCATCGCCCACGGAGAGGTCCGCCCGTTGCAACCCCTCGCCGCTGGCAACATAAACGATGTTCGGATCCGATGGTGCTACCGCCACGGCGCCGATCGAGCCGGTGGGCTGGTCGTCAAAGATCGGCTGCCACGTGCGCCCGTAGTCTGTGGTCTTCCACACTCCGCCATTGCACACGCCTATATAAAAGACGCTTGGCTGGCTGGGGACACCAGAGACGGCGCGGGTGCGTCCGCCACGGAACGGGCCGATGGAGCGCCAGTGCAGGGAGGAAAAAAGTTCAGGGTTTACGCTGGCCAGGGAAGTGGGCTGCGCGTGGGCTGACCGGGCGCTTGCTTGCGCGACTGGTTTTGGTTGCGATCTTTGGCCTGATGGTTTGCCTTGATCTGCCTGTTGGGCAAGGGCTTGCGACGAGATCACGGCAAAAACGATCAGCAAACGCCAGCGCGAGAATGAGAGCACGGTATCCTCCCGGATGAAGAGGAGGATACCGCAAACATCCTTAGGACAGCAAAAACACTCCTGAATGTACCGTTTTGTTGGTTGTACACTTATGGTGCGGTCGTTACGCTGAGCTGTGCTCCCCGGCAATCACCTGCTCCTGGCGAGCGGCTAAGTCCGTAGTAGCGCGTTTGTTCCAGGCTTGGGACTGTTTGCATGTCGTGCTGCTGCTGAATCGCTGGCGCATCAACTGTTTTTT
>JBGPZS010000169.1:0-7796 GCA_041493865.1 Terriglobia bacterium | reverse complement strand
CGCTTTTGCCGTGCGCGTCGACGACCTGGGCGCCTTCGGGAACGGGCGTAGTGGATGCAGGCCCCGCGGCGGCGATTTTTCCGTCTCTCAATACAACTACCGCGTTCTCTACCGCAGGCTTGCCCGTGCCGTCAATCAACCTGCCGCCGACAATGGCAATCACAGCCGGCACCTTTGCGCTGAAACCCGCAGCCACTTTCGCCAGGTTGGCCATGCCATCGCGCGCAGCGCCGGTCACAAAAGCCGCCAGCCCGTCTTCATAACCGTCGGCCACAGCTTCAAAGTGGTCCATCTCCGCATCAACGCTTACCAGCGCAATCAGATGGTCCTGTGCGTCAAGCCATAGTGATTCCATGCCCCAGATCAGCCCGCGCACGGAGAGCTTGCGCAGCTCGACCTGGCGGCTGCCGATGGTGAACTTCTCTGTGCCCTGTTCCTGGATCTGCACTTCGCCACGGGGGAGCGTCTTCAGTGACTTTGGGCTTCCATGCAAGCGCCAGTAGCGCACCAGCATCATCTGCACTGAAACCGGCGCATAGCCCTGAATGTCGAAGAATTTCTCGCCCGGCGCAATTGTTACCTGGCCTGCGCTGCGGCCGTGGACAGAATCTTCTATCGAAGAAAAGCGTGAGATTTTGCCCTTGATCTGGAAGTCCCGTGGCGTCAGGTCCGGCTCCATGGTGAGAGTGGCGGCAAGCGGGACCGGGGAACCGCGATCGGTAAATTTGAAGTCTGATTTCAACACCACTTCATTTTGCGAGCGCGTCAGGGTGTAGGTCTCGCGGCCGATAAGCTGTTCGAACTTGTGCAGATGAAAGACGCCCTGCTCCGGTGCGGACGACTCCGTTTGCGCCCAGCCGCACACCACCCACAGCACCAGAACAACAACGCTAGCTTTCTTGATTGCTTTCACAAACACTCCTCTATTCAATTCTCTTCAACCTGTAACGCATGCCGCAGGGCCGCGCGTGCCAGCGTGCGCGTTGAGTCCAACGTGGGAAGTGACGACTCGCGGTCGCTGATGAGCAATGGGATCTCCGTGCAGCCAAGCACCACGGCATCACAACCCTGCATTTTGAACTGCTCGATCACCTGCTGTAAGTAAGCCAGCGCTTCAGCGGTTTGGCGTCCGCGAACCAGCTCATCGAAAATGATGGCGTTGATCCGCTCCTGTTGCGCCTCAGTGGGCCGCATATAGCCGAGGCCCAGTTGCTCCAGCTTTTCCGGATACACCGGGCCGCCCACCAGGAATTTAGTCCCGGTAAGGCCCAGCTTCTTGAAGCCGCGACGCTTGGCTTCTTTCCCCACCTCCTCGGCAATGTGCAGCCAGGGCAGCGGCGATCGGGACGCAACGAAAGGCATGGCCTGGTGGATCGTGTTGTCTGGGCAAATCAGGAAGTCCGCTCCTGCGCGTTTCAGCGCTTCCGCCGAACGCAGCATCAGTTCACCCACCGGCTCCCATCCAGCACCCGCATAAATGGGCTTCATGTACTCGGCCAGAGAAATCGTGTGCATCGTGACCTCAGGATGCGCATGCTTGCCCATGAACGGCTCCGCTTCCAGACAGATGGTCCGATAGCAGAGTGCTGCTCCCTCCGCGCTGCAACCGACAATGCCAATGTGCTTGCTCATGCCAGAAAATCAATCTGCTGCAAAAAACGCAGCTTCTTTTCCACCGGCAGGAATGAGGCTTCAATGGAGTTCCGCGCCAGCTCGCGCAGGTGCTCCTCAGAAAAGCTGAATTCCTGCTGCGCGATTTCGTACTCCTTGGTCAGCGAGGTCTGAAACATGGCCGGATCATCCGTGTTCAGCGTGACCATCAGTCCCTGGTCAAAAAATTTACGCACCGGATGCTCCTGCAGCTCCGGGCACGCTCCCGTCCGCAGATTGCTGCTGATGCACATTTCCACCGGGACCTGTTTTTCCGCCATGATCTCCAGGAGTTCGGGATCGCGAGCGGCAGCCAGACCGTGACCAATGCGCTCGGCCCCGATGTTCAGAGCGCCCCACACCGACTCCGGACCCGTCGTCTCGCCGGCGTGGGCGGTCAGGCGCAGACCGTTGTCGGCGGCTTTCTTGTATAGATCGCGAAACCACTCAGCCGGCCCCTTGCTTTCGTCGCCGCCGATACCTACACCCACGACATTGCGATCACGCAGCCGGGCCGCCAGATCAAAGACCTCGCCGGCCGCTTCCGGACCGAAGTGGCGTACGGCGTCAAAGATCCACAACAGTGACACGCCAAAATCGCGCTGCCCGCGCTCACGGCCGCGCTCCATGCCTTCAAAGATCGGTTCCACAGGCTGTCCTCGCCAACGGATGACGCCGATGCTGGCGTAAACCTCGGCATGCATCACATTATGCTGGCGCAGCTTCTGCATCAGACGATAGGTTACCAATTCGTAATCTTCAGGCGAGCGCAGCCGCTCCGTTACGGACTTAAATGCCAGCAAAAATCCGTTGAAGTCTTTGTATGAATAGAGACGGCGTACGTCCTCGTCGGTTAGCACGTCACCGCTGCCCGTGATGTCATAACGGTTGTTTTCCGTGGGCAGGGGCGTGTTGTAGCGGCGGCTCAGCTCCACCAGCGTGGGCGGATCGATACTGCCCTCCAGATGCAGATGGAGTTCCGCTTTGGGCAACGACTGGATGAACGATTTAGCAGCCATCAACCTCTGCCGGTGGAAACGTTACCGCTGGCGAACTCACTGTGGCGACGGCTGTAAAGCCAGTAAATCACCATGCCGATAGCCAGCCAGCCAAAGAAACGCATCCAGGTTACAACCAACAAACCCGCCATCAGGCCAACACAAAGCACCACAGAGATAATTGGGAAAAGCGGCACGAAGGGCACGCGGAAGGCCCGCGGACGGTCAGGTTGATTTTTTCGCAGAAAAATGACGCCCAGAGAAACCAGAACGAATGCAAAGAGGGTTCCAATGTTGGAAAGATCTGCTGCCTGACCGATATCGACGATTCCAGCAGGCAGCCCAACGAGCAGTCCGGCTATCCACGTCGACCAATGCGGAGTACTGAACTTGGGATGTAGCGCAGAGAAGAACTTGGGTAAGAGCCCGTCGCGCGACATAGCGAACCAGATGCGGGTTTGACCATATTGAAAAACCAGCAACGATGAAATCATTCCCATCAGAGCGCCAATAATAATCACGGCCTGCAGGAACTGGTTGGCCGCTAAGTGCTTCAGCGCATAGATCACGGGGGCATCTTTGGCCTCGCCAGCGCCGAATGTGCTGTAAGGCATCATGCCAAGGAGCACAATTGCCACGCCGATATATAGAACCGTGCACACGATGAGGGAAACGATGATGCCGAACGGCAGGTCATGTTGTGGGTTGCGCGCCTCCTCAGCTGCGGTGGAAACAGAATCGAAGCCGATGTAGGTAAAGAAAATGATCGCCCCGCCAGCCATGATCCCTGGGAAGCCGCTGGGCGCGAAGGGATGCCAGTTCACAGGCCGCACGAGCATGCCGCCCACCACCAGGAAAAGAAAAATGGCACCGATTTTGACCATTACCATGATGTTGTTGGCCCTGGCGGACTCTCGCACGCCGCGAACCAGCAAGACGGTCAGAACAAAGACGATAAGAAATGCAGGAAAGTTGAAGTAAGAGTGACTCCAACCATCCGGGGTAAATACTGGCGTGGACCACTTATCGGGGATATTTATGTTGAATGAAGCGAGTTGGCCCTTGAGATAGCCCCCAAAGCTTACAGCGACGGCAACATTGCTCACCGCATATTCAAGAATAAGGTCCCAGCCAATGATCCACGCGAACAATTCCCCCAATGTCGCGTAGCTGTAGGTGTAGGCGCTACCCGCAATGGGAATCATAGAGGCAAGCTCCGCATAACAGAGCCCCGCGAAGGCACAGGCGACGGCCACGAGCAAGAAGGAAATAGCGATCGCCGGGCCAGCGGGCGGGCGCCCGTACATCACGATGT
Organism: Terriglobia bacterium; assembly: GCA_041493865.1. GTDB lineage: Bacteria > Acidobacteriota > Terriglobia > Terriglobales > Acidobacteriaceae > Angelobacter. The sequence continues at coordinate 3,833 of JBGPZS010000169.1, read as the reverse complement.
CATGGAGATTTCCGTGGCGAATCAGGTGCATGAAGAGGTCCAGCACCTGCACCTTGTAAAAAGAAGGGTCGCCATGCTCTCCGGCGGCAGCTGTGCCGGTCAGAGCAAAAATTCCCGAGCCGATAATCGCGCCGATACCAAGGGCCGTAAGCGACCAGGGACCCAGAGATTTCGGCAGACGATGGCCCGGTCTTTCCGAGTCAGAGATCAGCTTGTCAATGGACTTCTTGGCGAAAAGTTGGCTGGCCAGAAAGGCCTCCTTGAATGAGGAATGAAGACTGGGAGCAACAAAAGGGCCGTGCGGCGCAGAGGCGCGCGAGTAAACGCGCCCCTGCAACCTCATCAACGCTTAGCGCTTGGCCGTGCCGCGGGCCATTTTCTTCATCTTGCGCTTCTTGGAACCGCGCGCGTATTCGCGGGGCTTTTTAGGCGCCTGCTTCTTGCGCGATGTGCGCTTCACCTTCTTGCGTTCTTCCTTGCTCAGTGCTTTGGTATTTGCCATGTACCTATCCTAAATAAAGATAAACTGCGAAATCGCTACGCCCGCTCCAGGTGCGCGTATTTTTCCACCAGTTTTTTCAATCCGAATCGTGGAAATTGTACCGTAATCTTGGCGTTTTCTCCCTCACCTTCGCGCCGGTACACCACTCCCTCACCATATTTAGGGTGTTTCACGCGCTGTCCGGGACGGAAAGAGCTGCCGCCGGAGGGCTTCTCCACATGTACCTGCGGGCGGTTGAACTTCTTGCCGCGCGAAGCGAAGAACTCGGCAATGTTGTCAATGGAGTTGTACCTGGGGCCGGAATATCCGCCGCTTTTGGGCTTGGCCCGGCCGTCCGGCTGCGGGCCCACGCCTGACGTTACGCTCTGGTCTTCATCTTCATAGCTGTAATGGCGGTCGCCATAGTCAGGCTCGCGATAGGACGCGGCCGCGCTTGAACGCGATGTCCCCAGCTCTTCCAGCAATTGCGGCGGCACCTCTTCCAGAAAGCGAGAGGGCACGGTGGCATCCGGCATGTCTGTGCCATAACGGCGGCGATAGCGCGCGCTGCTGAGAACAAGATGGTCCATGGCGCGCGTCATGCCCACGTAGCAGAGGCGGCGCTCCTCTTCCATCTGGTCAGGATCGTTGAAGGCGCGCGAATGTGGAAACAGCCCTTCTTCCATGCCGGCCAGAAACACCAGGCTGAACTCCAGCCCCTTGGCCGAGTGCAGCGTCATCAAGGTAACGGTGCCGCGCGGATCGTATGTGTCCACGTCACTGACCAGAGCGGCGTGGTCCAGGAATTCCGCCAGCGTCTCGCCGCGGTCACGCGAATCCATGGCGGCATTCACCAGTTCGCGCAGGTTATCGATGCGCGCCAGCGAGTCCGGCGTGGCCTCTTTTTCTAATTCTTTGATATAGCCTGTGCGATCTATGAGGAACTTTAGAATTTCCGGGATGGAGGCTGCGCCACCAGGAGCACGGAAACCTTCAACGGCTTCTGCCTTTTCGTCATTGCCACCTGCCGCGGCTTCACTTTCACCCTCGCCTGCCGCGCCTTCCGCTGTTTCTGCCTCGTCGTTGGCGCCAAAGTCGAAACTTATGTTCTCCCCTAATTGCTCAGGTTCGAACGAAACGTCTTCTTCCGTTTCTTCTCTCCGTGCCTCCGTGCCTCCGTGGTGAAGATTCGCTGCCGTTTCCGCCACGCGCTCCACAAAGGTCCCCAACAGCATGGCGCGTGCGTCTTCAATCAGGTCTTTGAAACTCTTGAGCGCCGCTATAGCGCGAGCAGGAAGCAATCTGCGTTCAATCGCTTCGCCAACAGCCGACCACAATGACGTGCCTGTCTCCAGCGAGAGCCGTTCCAGCGTCTCCACCGTTGACTTGCCGATGCCCCGCGCCGGGGTGTTGATCACCCGCAACAGCGCGATTGAATCCTGGGGATTGTTGATCAGCTTCAGATAGCTGATCATGTCCTTGATTTCCGCGCGCTCATAGAAAGAGAAACCGCCCACCACCTGGTAAGAAAGCTGGTAGCGCCGCATGGCTTCTTCAATCAAACGCGACTGCGAATTGAGCCGGTAGAGCACAGCTACTCGCACGTTTTCCGCGTCCTCTTCCTTGGCCTTTTTCAGATAACGCGAAATATAATCAGCGGCAAAGAGCGATTCGTTCTCGCCATCGGGCGCTTCATAGTAGCCAATGTTGTTTCCGCCCTGGCGCGCGGTCCACAGCGTTTTGCCTTTGCGCTTCACGTTGTTGGAAACCACGGCGGACGCGGCCTCCAGTATGGCCTGGGTGGAACGATAGTTTTGCTCCAGTCGAATGATGCGGGCTTCAGGGAAGTCCTTTTCAAATTCCAGGATGTTGCGAATATCGGCCCCGCGCCATGAGTAGATTGACTGGTCTTCATCGCCCACTACACAGACGTTGTGCCGCGGGCCGGCCAGCAGCTTGATCAGTTCATACTGCGGGCGATTGGTATCCTGGTATTCATCGATCAGCAGATATTCATAGCGGCGCTGATAGCGCTCGCGCACTTCCGAAGAAGACTTGAGCAGCCGCACGGCTTCCAGTAGCAGATCGTCAAAGTCGAGCGCGTTGGCCTTGCGCAGCTCTTTGCGATATTCCTCGAAAACATGCGCGACCTTCTCCGTGATGGGATCGGCCGACTGCAGGTACATCTCCTGCGGATCCAGCATGTGGTTCTTGGCCCACGAGATGCGCGAGAGCACGGCGCTGGGCTTGAGCTGCTTGTCGTCGAGCCCCAACCGTCGCATCACCGACTTGACCACGGCTTGCTGGTCCGATTCGTCGTAAATGGCGAAATCTTTTTTGTAGCCCGCTCCGCCGATTTTCAGTGCCTCAATGTCGCGGCGCAGCACACGCACGCAGAAAGAATGGAAGGTCGCAATCAGCGGCTTGCGCAGCGTCCGGCCACCCAGCAGGCTGCCAACTCGCTCCGCCATCTCCGCTGCCGCCTTATTGGTAAACGTGACGGCCAGGATGGAATCCGGTTCAATTCTTTTGTTCTCAATCAGATGCACGATGCGATAGGTAATCACACGCGTCTTGCCGCTGCCCGCGCCGGCCAGAATGAGCACCGGCCCGTCAACGGCTTCCACCGCTTCGCGCTGCTGGGGATTGAGTTTGTCCAGGAAGTTCACTGATGTAAGTATGGCGGTTTTGAATGCAAAAAGAAAAGGATGCTCGAAAAAGATTAAGCGCGTGTTTCAATAATGCCTTTCAGTCGCCGATATCAGGCGCCCCGACAGACACCGTCATTCCGGGGGCCATGAGCGAGCACAAGCTTTCTTCATTGTGCGAGCAGGTCCCGAGGAACCTTGTGGTTTCAATTTCCATACCAACGCAAGGTCCCTCACCCCTACTCGGGCGCTGATCTGCCCATTCACGCGCAAAATGCGACGCGTAAATGGGGCCCGAAAGCGCGCCCTCGTTTACGGGGTTCGCGATGACGAAAATGTTAGAGATGGTGCTTGCTCGAGGGCATTGATGAAACACGGTCTAGTGAACCTCAGAGCTTGGCACAGGTGATCCTTTTGAGGAGCATCCATCACTTACTAACAGAGTTGTATCACAGCCCGATGCAGCCATTCCACCACGGCCGCCTCCCATCAGGAAGTGACTGCGGCGGATGTTGTTACGGTTTCGGAGTCGGACTGGGCTGCGCCTGCGGGCGTTGCTCAGCCGGTCTGGGCTGCTGCGGACGATCGGCCACGGCAGGGTTGGTCACCGGCGAAGGCGGAGTCGCGTTCTCATCGTCTTCCGCGGGTGGTGCCGGCGGCAGCTCTTTCTCAATGGGCTTGCGCGGGAACATCTGGTCGCGCTG
>JBGPZS010000104.1:0-10332 GCA_041493865.1 Terriglobia bacterium | reverse complement strand
CGATTAATGCTGAGTACCGCTTTGCGGCCCCAGTAATCGATGGTCGACAGGCTCACTAGAAAGTCAATTTTTCCACCCGCCTTATTGAAGTCCGTCCTCTCGATGCTCTGTCCATGGCTGACCATGCGCGAGTAGTCGCCGACCTCGTGCGTCAACTGCTTCATTTCTTTCCCGATGAATTCCTCTCTCGAGTACCCGTAGACTTTGCTGGCGCCCTCATTGGCCTCCAGGATGCGAAGAGATCTCGGGTCAAAAATGATGACGGCATCGTTCACTGCATCAAGAAGCGACCGGCACAATTTTTGAGCGTACGGTGCCGCGAATTTTGTAGCCTTTTGAGCCATTCGTCACACACTGCTAGGTTTCCGGCTGAGCCCCGAGCGCCTACTTATCATTGGAGGAGTTGGTGTGTTTGGGAACTGGCAATAATGCTAGTCCATCAGGGCAATGAGGTCGCGAACGTTGTTATGTGAGGCAACGGAACCGATTTCGAATTGATAATTGCCTCTCAAATGTAGCTCTGAGCGCGCGGACCAGCGCAAGCACTTGCACATTCGGGGATCCTGCGGACGAATTAGGTCTTCTAGACCCAAGATTCATTACGTTCGTAATAAAAATCCACTTCTTAAAGCAGAATATATGGCGAACTCAGCATAGAATCTCAAATGTAGGGCCAGTTCAATTTGTGTTTGGTACCCACGGAAAAAGCCCGGTTTCGCGGTGTAAGATCCTCCCGGCCCACGAACGCTAAAACCCAAGCCTGCAACAGCACCGCCATATGGGCGGTTAAGGCTCTGTGCCCAAGCAATGAAACTGCGCATACTGGTAGCCGACGACAACGCGCAATTCTTGCGTAAGACGGCCTCGATACTGGAGACGGAGTTCGAGGTGGTGGCCACAGCTGCCGACGGTCAGTCCGCCTTGGAAAGTATTCGCAGCTGCCGGCCGGACGTCGTTGTCCTCGATCTGGAAATGCCGTTGCTCAATGGCATCGATGTGACGCGAGAATTGACGAACCAAAATCCGAACCCAAAGGCGATCATTTGCTCCGTGGAAACTGATCCGGAAATCGTGGAAGCGGCCCTGGCCGCTGGAGCGCTGGGTTATGTTTTCAAATCTCGAATCGAAATAGACCTGGTTGTGGCGGTGCAATTGGTTGTTCGTGGTCAAATGTTTGTGTCCCCGCATGACACTTTCCGTTCATGACAGCCTGGACTTTGTAAACGCGCTGCTTCCTGCCCGGCAGGAGCCATATCATTTTTACCGGGCCGGGGGCAACTGGCAAAATTTTAGTTGCCGCGTACTTGCGCCTGCCAGCACGATTCTTTAGGATTTTAAGCTGTTCGACAAGAAAGCAGGCCAAGTTTGTCAACGAAATAGCTAAGAGGGCGAACCGCATGTTCAGCCGTAAACTGGGCCACCTTGTTTCGGGATTCAGATCCACTCAGCGAGTGGAACTGCGCAAGGATACTGCCATCTCAGTCAACGGCCCGTTCGATACGGTACAGATTGCGTTGCTGGCCGCAATCCTCTACTACGCCGGAACTAAAATCGGCTTCTTCTTCAAGCCCGCCGGCATACCGATCTCCATCTTCTGGCCGCCTAACGCATTGTTGCTGGCCGCTTTTCTTTTGACTCCGAAGCGGCTGTGGTGGGCGATTCTGATGGCGGTTCTCCCAGCCCATCTCCTGGCCCAGTTACCTGCCGGTGTCCCGGTCGCCAGGGCGTTGGGGTGGTTGGTAGGAAATGCAGGCGAGGCGCTGCTGGGCGCCGTTTGCATCCGTTACTTCAGGAAACAGGAGCGTTTGTTTGACAGCGTTCGCGGGCTCATCACCTTCCTGGTATTTGGCGTCCTCGGCGCTCCGCTGGTGACTTCGTTTTTGGATGTGGGGATAGTGCAGTTGACGGGGCAGGGCGGGGGCTATTGGACGCTGTGGATGATACGCCTCTCCTCAAATATGATTGCTAACATGACTGTCGTCCCGACCGTTCTGTTTTTTGGGCGGAACGGGATGTCCTGGCTGCGAAAAGCAACCTTTGAACGGTGGGTTGAAGCCTGCGTTCTGGTTTTCGGCGTCGTATTTGTCAGCGTCCTGGTATTCAACAGGGGCTATGCGCCGGCAACCCACCTTCCGGCGCTGGTCTTTGCCCCCCTGCCTTTTTTGCTCTGGGCCTCAATACGCTTTGGCTCAGGCGCACTGAGCGCTTCAATACTCGTAGTTGTAGTCATCGCCAGTTGGTATGAGGTTCACGGGAACGGATTGTTACCATCGGCATCCACGCCAGAGAGTGTGCTCTACCTGCATGTTCTCCTGACTCTATTTGCTCTGCCTTCAATGGTGCTGGCGGCTGTGATTGCCGAACGAAGGCATACTGAGGAGTTGCTGCAAGGCACCCGCAATAAGTTGATCCATGAGCAAGAACAGGAACGTCATCGCATCGCTCGAGAGCTGCATGACGACCTTGCTCAGCAGCTAACGCTGTTGGGGCTCGAACTCAATCAGTTGAGGACCGGGTTGGGGCCCTCGCTAAAGTTGCGGCTGCAGGGGCTTCATGACCAGCTTGTCGGTATTTCCAATGCGACGCGCGACCTGTCCCACGAATTGCACCCATTTGCTCTCGAATATCTTGGCCTGGTCGCGGCCTTGAGAACTCTATGCCGGCGTGTGGGTGTGCACAATAATCTGAAAGTCACATTTAGTGAGCAAAACGTACCCCCTCGCTTAGACGCGAGCGTTTCGCTCTGCCTGTATCGCGTCACGCAGGAAGCATTGCAGAACATAACAACCCAGAGCAAAGCCAGTGCCGTCAAGGTAGAGTTGAAAGTGGTGTGGGGACAGGCCTGGCTCCTGATTGTCGATGATGGGCTTGGACTGAGCCCCGAGCAGTTGTACAGTGGCAGCATTGGGCTGGCTGGCGCGCGTGAGCGCCTGATGGGATTAAACGGGACCTTCAAGATCATGTCGGAACCGCAGAAGGGCACAACGATTGAAGCATCGGTGCCGTTACCGCCGTCCTGAGCCGCCAGCGGACTAGCGCGATCATTGCGGTGCTTCTTCCTGACTCCGCAGTCCGGATTCTCGCAGCGAGTCTGCCGCATGGCTCCCTGAACCGGGCTGTGGCCTATTACGTGCGCGATCAAAGGCCAGCCTTGTTTTCTGCTCAGGCTGCGTCACGTTTATGCTCTTCAACTCTTGGTTGATGGCGACGGGCAAGCCGATTGACCAGACCGCGAATCACAAGATATGGAATAACCGCTAGCACGATGGCAACCATGAACGGCTGTACAGGATAAACCCACCGGAAGACGACGATTTCGTAGACTACGTCGATGATGACGGCCGCAATGAATACCTTGCGTACCTCTCTCCAAGTGTCCCGGAGCAACCCGCTCCGATGCGTTGGATCGGTAAGAATGGCCCACAAGTGTGGGGGGCGTCCTTCTCGCGCGTCTCTCAATCCGGCCCGAACCGCCAGGATGGCTGCAACAATCGGCTGGATGATGATCCGAAATGCAAACGGTCCGTCTACGCGGCCAATGAGCTCGCTCCATACGCGCTTGAACATTGTGTTCCCTGGCCAGCCCTGCTTTGCCGTCTCAAAAATTTGCACGCAAGAGCCACACTATTGAGGCAACAGCCGGCCGCGGCCTGTCCTTCGATCGGCCACTTTGTGAACCGGTCCCGCGGCTGGCTGTGTGGACAACATTGAACGGCCCAGAGCAAATCATGAACTGCCAAAAGTGACAGGTTACCGGCAGAGCAGGAACGCAAGCGGTCCGTGGGAAGTCGAGAGCTTGGGACTGGCGAGCATGCGAGAGCGGCTGCGCATGGTCGATGGAAAGTTTTGCGTCCGCTCAAAACCAGGTAGAGAGACCGAATTAGTTGCGCTAGCCGCCCGTCAAACAGTCGGCCGGGTACTCCAAAGTGAGCTAGCTCTTTTCTGCAGGCCATGCTGGGCGACTTTCCGCCCGCAGCGTCCTAGGCAACTTTATCCTCCTCGTCCAGTCGGCTGCGCCGCACCATCATGCGATTGTAAAGCTGCTTGTAAGTAGGGGCGCCAGCTTGTTCGGCTGCCACGTTCGTACGGCCCCAGCGCCCGGGAATGCCGTCCAGGGCAAGCATACCCATCCAATGGGGGAGCACTGGATCAGATTTCAGCACGTTTCCGGCTGGCTCCAGGCCAAGCAGTATGCGCAACCCGAGCATGGGTGCTCCCGCCGCCCATGCCTGAGGGCTGCATGCCGTGGGATACTCTACCGGGAACCCAGTTCTTTCACGGCGATAGCCAGCGAACACCTCGGGCAAACGGTACTGGAAGAAAACGGATGCCTCAAAAATGGCGGCGACTACTTCAGCTGCTTCTTTGCGGAAGCCGTAACGCGCCAAGCCGGCAGCAATAAACATGTTGTCATGTGGCCAGACCGTTCCGTTGTGATATTCGATTGGGCTATATGCCGTTTCCCCGATGGCCATGGTGCGTATGCCCCACCCGGAAAACATCTTCGGCCCCATCAGGTGTTCGGCGATGCTCTTGGCTTTGTCATTATCCACAATGCCGCTCCACAGCAGATGACCGATGTTGGAGGTCAGGCTATCGACTTTTCGTTTCGTTCCGTCAAGCGCCAAAGCATAGAAGCTGCGCTCGGCAATCCAGAAGTCCTGGTTGAAGCGGCGCTTCAGATCCTGTGCTTCCTTCTCCAGCCGATTGGCCAGCGGCTCATCTTTCCATACGGTGCGGGCCAGGCGCGCGCAACGGACTTTTGCGTCATACGTGTATCCCTGGATCTCGCAGGTCGCACGCGGCGTTGAAGCTATGGCCCCGTCAGCAAACACGATTGAATTTCCAGAGTCCTTCCAGCACTGGTTCTCCAGGCCAACGTCAGTCTTTCGCTGATATTCGATGTAACCATCGCCGTCTCTGTCGCCGTAGTGGTCAATCCAGTCCAGCGCGGCCACGGCGTTCGGCTTGAGTTTTTGGACAAGCGCGGTGTCCCCCGTCCAGCGCTCATATTCGTCCAACACGACCAGAAACAACGATGTGACGTCGGCGGATCCGAAGTAAGGAGACTGGGGCCGCTCATGGAAATGGGTCAACTCACCAAAGCGCAGTTCGTGGAGGATGCGTCCGGGCTCTTCTTCTCGAAAATCGTCCACCACTTTTCCCTGCCTTGCCGCCAGGGTGCGGAGAGTGGTAGATGCCAGCTCCGGAACAAAGGGCAGCATTTGGTAGCTGGTGACCAGGCTGTCGCGGCCAAACAGCGCCATAAACCAAGGCAGTCCGGCAGCGGGAATATATTCTCCCGGCAGAATCTTCGGATGGTATCGCAGCGCCGCGATGTCCACCAGGCTGCGGGTATACAACTGGTGGACTTGGCCGGGATAGGAAGTGAGCGTGGGGGCGTTCTCCATCCATTCCGCAAGGTTGTGCCGCAGTTTATCGCCCTCTTTGCCGCTGAATTTAGGACGATGCACAACTTCTCCCGTCGCCGGGGAGACACGCAACTGGACTTGCCATTCCTCTTTACTGTGCAGGACGAAGCGAAATACCAGGCTGTCCTCATTGATTTCTGTTGGGTCTGCGCTGGCGGCAATGACGGTTTCACGGACGTAACTCTCACGCCGATAACCCAGAACGAGCTGCTTGTCGCGGATGTGGCTGTAAAGCTTTCCTTTCTTCTGCAGCGCGTCCTTAACCTCAAACAAATCGGCGAAGTCGGCTCCTACTTGCAGGCGCAGATTGACCTCTTCTGCTTCCGCGCCGTGATTGACCACAACGATGTCTTCCACGAAGCCATCGCCAACAAAACGGCGGCGCCCTACTGAAATTGTTGGGTTCTTGTAGATGGTGCCGGTAGGGCGAACGCAGAAAAACTGTGCGTGGTAATACTCCACGGCATCGGTGGAGAGCACACTGAGTTTGGCGTTGTTAAAAGTAAGATTCCATCGCGATAAATGTCGCGTGTCTTTGAAGAACAGGCCGTGGGGTTGATCTGGCCCCGCTTCAATGTCGCCATTCTTTCCGGAAACCAGAAAAGTTGAACCGTCGAGAATGCTGATTGTCTCTTCCATGGGAACTCCTTGCAGACTTTCGTGTTCGTGGCTGTGCCATGCGGTACGTCAGCGCTTAGATCGGCGGAACGGCTCCGGACTCCTGAAGCGGTCAGGCCGCTTTAGATACGGAATCGGCCTGAGCGATTGCAACAGACGTGTAGCCTATAGCGACAGCAATCGCAAGGGGAAAGGGGTCCAGCTAGTGGTTGCTCTGTGGGGCTGGAGTACGGCTCAAAATCGGTGCTTCCCGCGATCTCCCTGCCACATCGTTAAACGTAATCGTTTTGTCGCCTACCAGTACCAGCAAGTTCATGCCCTGCGTGTACTGTGCTCCGTAGGCGCCGGGTGGTGGTGTGTACAGGATGACGTAAACTGTGTTTTCAACGCGCACAGAAATATCGTAGCGAGTGACTGCAGGACCGCCGGTCGCCGTATCCTCATGCGTCTTCACCGCCGTGATCGTCCCTGGTTGATATTTGGGTGTTGGAGACTGGCAGAGAGCCGGAAGGACTGCTATCGACAACAAGATTACACTCACTATCTTCCGCATACGCGTCTCCTCTGGCTCAATGCCGTGGGCAAGAACCATCGTGATTGGAACCGGATTTCATCACTCAGCTTTACGCCGATCCTGGCCCGTGAAAACTGTTAAAAAGCACAGACCGAGAGTTAAATGGGAATCGGGATTGTAGATTCCCTGACAATATTGACAGTGTGCCTAGCCAAGACTCTCCTCTAGCATCCAGTTGGAGTGAGGTACCCTTGCGGCAACTCTGATGACCCGGCTGCATTCAGGCGCACGTTAGACCGATATGGCTGCCCGAGTCACAACCCGCTGTCAGCAACGACTGGGAAGGTGGTTCGAGGAGGTGCCAAGTGAAATGTTGCACGAAGGTTCTTATCCGGCTGACGCTTGTCGTGACGGCGTGCATGGTTCCTCTCCATGCACAAGAAGAGTTTGGAGAAGACAGTAAGCTGAACACCAATCTCGCCATGGTAGTCAGCGTTCCCTTGAACCCGATCGCGAAGTTTACCAATTTTGGCTGGGGTACCACTGTGGGTGCGGGCTACAACTTCAACCGGCACAATGCCATCGTCGGCGAGTTCTTGTGGAACCATCTCTATCCGACGAATGAAGTGCTGGCGCCGGTCCGCCTGGCTTTGAATTCGGCCGATGTGAACGGACATGCCAACATCTATGCCCTGACGGCAAATTATCGCTTTGAATTGCGCGGCCGCAAGCTGGGGGCTTATTTCATCGGTGGTGGAGGCATCTATCACCGTAACGCCAGCCTCACACAACAAGTACCGAATGGCACCGCCACCACTTGTACGCCGGCTTGGGCCTGGTGGGGCTTCAGTTGCTCCTCAGGAGTCGTAACCACGGACGTGACGGTGGCAAGCTCCGCTTCAACTACGTTTGGCGGGAACGGCGGCATTGGCTTTACTGTAAAGGTAGGAGAGCCGCGCTACCGGCTGTATATCGAGGCACGTTATCACTATGCGCCCAACACCAGAATCAACACGCAGATCATCCCAATCACGATGGGGATCCGCTTCTGAGATGGCGGCTTTTGCCAGTTCTACCTTTGATGTCGTATTGAATATTCCTTCGTTCTAAAGCGGAGCAGCTAAACGCCCTGAAGAAGTCGTGATCCATGACGCAATCTGTAGTTGAATTTATTGCGGTGGCCAATCTGGAACAGCTTCCTCCCGGACATGGCATGACCTTCACTGTGGCCGGCAGGGAAGTAGCTTTTTTCAACGTAGACGGAACAATCTATGCAATGGACGATGCTTGCCTGCACGCGGCGGCTTCATTGGGGACCGGAAAGCTGGAGGGGAAGATCGTTATCTGCCGCGCACACGGCTGGCCTTATGACGTGACCACAGGCAGCACGGTCCATGTTCCTGGCTACGGAGTTAATACATACCCCGCAAAAGTGGTTGAGGGAAAAATTCCGGTCGCGAGCAAGTAATCTTGCCCCGTAGCTGTTAGTTCTTCCAGTTCCTTTGCCTCACGGCGGCTTTTACTCTGCATACGAGAGACACTCCAGCGTCCCAGCATGTGGACGGACCACTGAATACTGTTTCGTATGTACTGTGCAAATTACCAGTCCATCAAGGAAAGGGAAGCCGCTGATGAACTCAGTGACCCACTTTGAGATTTACGCCGAGCACCCGGAGAAACTGGCGGAGTTTTACCACTGCCTGTTTGGCTGGCAGGTTGATCAGGCTCCCGGGATCGATTACTGGCGGATTCAAACAGGAGCCACAGACAATGGGAGCGGCCTCAGCTGCGGTTTGCTTTATCGCCCGATTGCCGCACCGCATAGCTGTGTGCACTACGTCAATGTCCCCGCGCTCGATGAAGCCGTGGCCCGGGTGCGACGGCTGGGTGGTGCGGTATTGCGCCCGAAGACGGCCGTGCCAAAGACACGATGGTATGCAGTGGTAGCAGACCCGGATGAAAACATATTCGCAATCTGGCAGGCGGATCCCACCGCGTTTCCACCCCAGAGCCCGATTGAATTCTGACTCATTACAGAAGGGCCATGGTCTTGCAGACAGCTGCATCGAAACCCTGGACGTGTCTGAAACTGCTACGGCAAAAAGGCAACTAGCTACGCATTGGCAGGGAAGACTGCTACTTCTGCCAGTTAACTTAGGTGGTTGGGCTACTTAATCTGATCTTAATCCGCAATTCGCCGCTGGTAGATTGAAGTGGGATATGAATCAGCGAAAAGCGTTTGTGAATATTCCAGAAACTGTTTCGAGAGAAGCCCGGGAATTTCTCAGTACGTTGCAGGACCCGGCCCTTTCACCCCCGTTTCCGGCGCCAGACGATTTCGCAGGCTGGAAGAGGCTGCAGGAAGAGGTAGAGCGCGATGCATTGGAGCAATCTGAAACCATGGTGAAGCGCTATTCGCCGGTGGTCGCGGAGTCCAATCTGGGCGGCGTCCCCGTACTGGATATACGTCCCAGGAAATGGCAGCGCAGCGACATGCTTGCCATCTATACCCATGGCGGTGCATGCACAATGCTCAGCGCGGCCTCCACACTTGGACGTGCCGCCATGTTCGCCCATGATACCGGGTTGCGCGTGATCTCAGTGGATTACACGCTGGCGCCGGAAGCAAAATTCGATGAGATCACCGAACAGGTTGTTTTGGTATGCGAAGCATTGGTGTTCGGCGGGCACTCGCTCAAGAATGCCGTGATGTATGGCGATTCTTCCGGCGGCGGACTTGCCGCCGCAGCGATATTGAAGATGCGCGACCAGGGGTGGGCATTGCCGGCAGCGGCTGTGCTGGTTTCACCGGCGGTTGATCTCACACCGGCCGGCGACACGGATTTCACCTTGCGCAATGCCGACCCAAGTTTTTTGTACGACACACATTTGAAAAATGCCGCAGGCGCTTACGCCGACCCTGAAAATCAGAGGAACCCTTATGCATCGCCCATCTACGGCGATTTCTCAAGAGGATTTTCGCCAACGTTGATCCAGGGCGGTACCAAGGAAATCCTGCTCAGCGGTTTCGTCCGTCTTTACCAGGCTCTGGACTCTGCTGGGCAGAGTGTGAAGTTAGATCTCTATGAAGGCATGGTGCATAACTTTCCAACGCGAATTCCTGACTCGCCGGAAGGGAAACTGGCGCGAAAAAAGATGAAACAGTTTGTCCGTCTGTATTTGAAACAGGACCAGCAGGTTGCTGCTTAAGGTCGAGATTGGAGTGTCCGGCGCAACGAACCGGATGGAAATGGATTTGCCGACAACAAAGAGGAAATAGACATGACTTTAACAGCAGGCAAAGATAAGACGGTTTCGATCTCTGGCCGGGCAAGAGGGCCCTGGGATTCAGCGTTGGAGCAACTTTTTGAGTGGGACCCGGGCTGGGCCGAGACCTGCGTACAGATGACGACCAACCCCTGGACCAGAGGCGTCTTGCCGCGGAAGACCATCGAGCTGATCAGTGTTGCCGTGAATGCCGCTTGCACAAACCTGAATCGCGAAGGAACACGCCTTCATATTCATGCGGCATTGGAGGCGGGCGCCACAAGAGAAGAGATTCTGATGGTGCTCAAGATGGCATCTCTGCTGTCCATCCACGCATGCAGCCTGAGCGCTCCCATCCTCCTGGAAGAAGCGCGGGAGGCGGGCGTGGATCTGCCACAGCACGCGGCTGATGGAGAACCGACCTTGGCCTGCGACGCCATGCGGGCGTCTGGTCAATGGAACCGGGCCTGGGACCCATTTTTTGACCTTGATCCTGTGTGG
>JBGPZS010000330.1:0-4922 GCA_041493865.1 Terriglobia bacterium | reverse complement strand
CGGCTATTTTGTTCCCGCGGTGATCGCGGTGGCGGCGCTCACGTTTGTTGTGTGGGCCGTCTGGGGTCCCGAACCGCGATTTGCTCATGCTCTGGTGAACGCCGTGGCGGTGCTCATCATCGCCTGCCCATGCGCGTTGGGGCTGGCCACGCCGATGGCGGTAATGGTCGGGACCGGCCGTGGCGCACATGCGGGCGTACTGGTCAGGAATGCAGAAGCGCTGGAGACCATGGAGAAGGTCGATACCCTGGTGCTCGACAAGACCGGCACGCTGACGGAAGGGAAGCCGCGCGTAACCCAGGTGACCGCAATGGGTGATGCAACAGAAAGCGAGCTTCTGCGGCTCGTCGCCTCACTTGAGCGCTCCAGCGAACATCCATTGGCGGCGGCTATTGTGAAGGCGGCGGAGGAGCGCGGGCTCAAGCTGAGCGCCGCTGCCAACTTTGAATCGCTCACTGGGAAAGGCGTGGTCGGCCGCGTGGAATCCCGCGAAGTGGCAGTGGGCAACGCGTCGCTTCTGGCCGCCAGGCAAGTTCACGCTGAAAGCCTGACCAGCCAGGCAGAGGAGCTACGCCGCCGCGGGCAGACGGTGATGCTTGCTGCCATTGATGGCAAACCCGCCGGGCTGATTGCCGTCGCTGACCCAATCAAGAGTTCCGCCCGGGAAGCGATCCAGTCATTGAAGCGGAGCGGCCTTCGTCTGGTCATGCTCACAGGCGACAATCGAGCTACGGCTGAAGCAGTCGCCAACGAGCTGGGCATCAGCGAATTTGAGGCCGAGGTCCTGCCGGAAAGAAAATCGGCGATCGTGAGGAGGCTGCAAAATGAAGGACGTATTGTCGCCATGGCCGGAGACGGCGTGAATGACGCGCCTGCCCTGGCCCTGGCCGACGTGGGAATCGCCATGGGAAGCGGCACCGACGTGGCGATGGAAAGCGGCGATATCATTTTGGTCAAGGGAGATCTCAGCGGCATCGCCCGGGCCCGCAACCTGGGCCACGCCACCATGCGCAACATCCGCCAGAACCTCTTCTTCGCGTTTGTCTATAACCTTCTTGGCGTGCCCATCGCCGCCGGCGTTTTGTACCCTTTCCTGGGATTGTTGCTGCAACCGGTCTTTGCCGCCGCTGCCATGAGCTTCAGCTCAATATCAGTTATAGCCAATGCTCTGCGGCTACGCAGCGCCAAGCTATAGTTTTCTTATGCTTTTCCTGCTGTAACCAGACTTTCCCGTTGACGTAAATGCATGTAAGTGCCAAGATTTCTGACCAGCTACTCTGAATTGAGTTTCTATTGAAGCAGCCTTCGCTATTGATAGCTTTCCTGGTTGGGAGTGCCATGCAAAACCTTCGTACTCTGTTCCGCCCGATTGTCGCTGTGCCAGCAATATTCCTATTTGTGATAGTAGCGGTCACTTGTGTTGCCCAGAGTGTTCCTCAGCGCCCGGCGCCCGCCCGTCCGCAAGTTTCAGCCCCAACTCAGCCGGAGACAGCCGCCGCGGCTATTCCCGATGCCGAGACGGACACTGACAGCGCTGACATTCCTCCGTTCGCGCGCGGCCGCATCTCAGAAGCAGAATACTTTGCGCTTCGCGACCAGGAAATCCGGATGCGGCGCGGGCTGGACGATTTACTGCGCAATCCGCATGCGCGCTCGCAAGCCATCCGCAACATGGAGTTTCGGGAGCAGTTCTTGCTTCGCGTACTGCAAGGCCTGACACCGTTTAGCGCCCTGATCCCAGCGCCAAGCGTTCCCAGTTGGGCGCCGCTCGGCCCTGATCCCATCCCCAACGGGCAAACCAGCCCATCAGAGGTAGCGGTGAGCGGACGTGTCACGGCCATCGCCGTCGATCCTGCCAGTGACCTGATTGTTTACGTCGGGACGGCGCAGGGTGGTCTCTATCGCAGCCTGGATGGCGGTATAAGCTGGACTGCCCTGATGGATTCCGCCCAGTCGCTGGCTATCGGCGCCATCGCCATCGACCCGCAGAACCACGATACGGTTTTTGTCGGCACCGGCGAAGGCAATCTTTCCGGCGATAGCTTCTTTGGCGTTGGACTCTATATCATTCACAGTGCAACTGGCAGCCCGACCGTCAGCGGCCCCTTCAACAGCAACGGCACGTCTGACGTGTTCACTGGGCGGGCGATCACCAAGATCATCGTGAATCCGGCCGACGACAACAAGATATTGATTTCGACTGCTTCCGGCGTAAGCGGCCTGAGCGGCGAATCTTTCAGCACCTTGCCGCAGCGCGGCGTCTACCTTTCCACGAACGCGCAAAGCGTTACTCCGACTTTCACCAAGCAGCCGATCCAGCCGGCAGCAGGGGCAGGGCAGGACCGCACCGTGACGGACATGGTGATGGACCCCAACAACGTCAACAAGGTTCTTGTCTATGTTTTCGGCACTGCCGCTGCCGGTGATGGCGGATTGTGGATGAGCACGGCCGGCGATCCCTGGGCTGGCACGGCCACATGGACGCAAAATCCAGGTCTCATCCGACAGGGATTCGGCAAATTTGCCGTGAACAGCGTTGGCGCTCCTGGGGTTACTACCTTCATGCTGGCGCAGGACCAAACCGTCACTTGTGGCGCCACAGCAACATCAGCCGGCACCATCAACACTTCTCCTGATGGCGTTACCTGGACCGCGGTCCCTGCCGCCAACGGCTTCTGCGCAGGTCAATGCTTCTATGACATGGTTCCGGCTTTACATCCGGACGATTCCAACACTATGTATGTGGGTGGGTCAGCGGATGGAACCACCGGAACATGCTCCAGCAACGTGCTGACCAAATCAACGAATGGTGGCGCTCTATTTACACGCAATGATGCCTTGCTCCACGCCGACTCGCACGCACTGGCCTTCGCTCCCAGCAACCACAGCGTGATTTATTTCGGCAACGATGGCGGCATCTTCAAATCCACCAACGCTGGTGTCTCCTGGTCCAGCATCAACACTTCAGGCTTTAACGCCACCCAGTTTGTGGGCCTGTCATTGCATCCCACAGACCCCAACTTTGCCATCGGCGGCACGCAGGACAATGGTACGGAATTCATGAAGCCCGATGGCACGTGGACGCGGGCCGACTTTGGCGACGGCGGCTATTCGGCCATCGACCAGGGCAGCACCGATACATCCAACGTGACCATGTATCACACTTACTTCAATCAGACGAGCGGACTCATCGCGTTCGCGCGAGTGACGAATGTTGCCAGCGCCACGGAAGGAGCATGGTCTGTCTTCGGATGTCCGGCACAACCCGGTCTTACCCTGAACGGAATCACCTGCACCGACGCGGTCCTTTTTTATGCTCCGCTTGCGCTGGGGCCTGGAAGTCCCAACACGTTCTACTTCGGCACTGACCATCTTTACCGTTCTCCCGACCGTGGCGCCACCATGACTCCGGTAAGCCAGGCCAACTTCGGCTGTTGTGACACTCAAGGCCGCAACTTCCGCGTGAGCGCCATTGGAATCTCTGCTCAAAACGATAACGTCCGCATTGTTGGTCTCACCAACGGCAAAGCTTTCGCCACCACCACCGGCGCAAACCCGTTGACCGATGTGACGGGCGCATGGGCAGCCAGGTTTGTTGCCCGCGCGGTGATCGATCCCAACAATCTAAACACGGCGTACATCACTCTTGATGGTTATGGTACCGCTGCGCACGTGTGGAAGACCACGAACCTTGCAGCCGGCGCGGGGAGTTGGGTGGCTTCCTCCATCGGACTGCCGGACGCTCCGGTGAATGCTTTCGCCGTTGACCCGCTCAATTCGAGCTACCTCTATGCTGGAACGGACATCGGTGTCTTCAACTCGACTGACGCGGGCGCAACCTGGGCGCCGTACGGCGCCGGTCTTCCACGGGTCGCCGTATTCGATCTGAATGTGCACAAGATCAGCCACAAGGTCCGCATTGGAACGCACGGACGTGGCGCGTGGGAAATTGCCGCTGCCGCTAATTTCCCAAATAGCATTCTGTTGACCTCCGACACAAATTCTCCGGCGCTGGGTGCTCCGGTTACGTTTCACGCACAAATCAATAAGGGAACCGGCGTGCCCACGCCAACTGGAACCGTAACCTTCAGCGAAGGACCAACCACGCTGGGTTCAGCATCCGTCGATGGGGCCGGTCTTGCCACTTTTGCCATATCCACTTTGCCCAAAGGCGTCCATCAGGTGACGGCGGCGTATGGTGGAGACACGCTCTATTCCGGCAGCACCTCGTC
Organism: Terriglobia bacterium; assembly: GCA_041493865.1. Lineage (GTDB taxonomy): Bacteria > Acidobacteriota > Terriglobia > Terriglobales > Acidobacteriaceae > Angelobacter. The sequence goes on along the minus strand of JBGPZS010000330.1, from coordinate 690 downwards.
ACCAGTACAGGTGAATGTGGGCGCTGCGGTAACCACAACAGCGCTGGGTACCAGCGCATCCAATCCAACGCTTGGAGCTACGGTAACGCTGACGGCGACCGTGAACACAGGCGGCAATCCAACTGTGCCTACAGGGACCGTCTCATTCATTGAGAGTTCAACTATATTGGGCACCACGGCAGTGCAGGCGAATGCCACGGCTACGTTCCAGACATCGTCACTGGCACTGGGAGCGCACAACATTACCGCCTTCTACCCCGGCGATATCAACTATGCCAGCAGTACTTCCAGTCCCGTGAGCATCACGGTGGTTGGAGGCCCGCCGCCGGACTACTCGGTTAACATTCCCAATGGCAGCGCCACGATTACAGCAGGGCAAGCGGCTACCTATAACATTTCGGTAACGCCGCAGGGTGGTTTCACCGGGACCATCAACTTCGCCTGCACCGGATTACCCGCGGCTTCAAGTTGTGGGTTCAATCCCGCCACGGTGACACCGAACGGCAGCGCGGCAAGCACCACGCTCACCCTGAGCACCACGGCGCGCTCGGTGGCTTCTGCCCGGCCCCTCAACGGGACCACGCTGGCGGCTCTGGCAAGTGTCGGCTTCCTGGGAATCGTGTTCCTGGGCAGCGCTTCGCGCAGAAAACGTGGTGTGAGAGCGGCCTGCACGCTTCTGGTACTGGCAAT
>JBGPZS010000057.1:0-12827 GCA_041493865.1 Terriglobia bacterium | reverse complement strand
GGGAAGGCCATAGAGAAACTTCGTCAGCGTCAGGTCTTTACCGGCGATGGCATAGTTAGACGTTTCTTTAGATTCCAGGGTGAGGTCCGCAGCCGAACCCGGAAGAATCAGAAGAGGAAATTTCTGCGCGCCGCCCTTGGCGCGGTCATACATGCGCAGAGCCTGGCTGACCAGCGCAGGTGAATTGTTTTCAAAGAGGAGCAGGCCGTCCCGAGTCTCCCAGGTGGTGGACTTGTCTTTGGCCGTACGGGTCACGGAACTACCCTGGCGCGTCAGCGTAACTTTGGCTACCGCGGACTCGAGCGAGATGGTTGCCCAACGGCCGTCTGCATCGGGCACAATTCGGGTAGTAACCTCTGCCTTCTGGCCGGCCAGGCTGATGGCTGCGTGGTTTTCAAAGCTGCCGTCTTTCTTCCAGGTGCTTTGCATCGAGGCCAGGCGCTCTTCATTGAGCACCACATAGAAACTGGCTTGGTCTTCAAAGCCCGCCAGCGTAGCCGGCAGTCCTTTTGGAGTCTTCTGGTCCGTTTTGTCGCCAACCCGCTTTAAGACCAGGGGTAGCGAACCGCCGCCCTGCTTCCACTCGCCTGTGATCTCGGTGCCGGCAGCATTGAGTTTCCCTTGATAGCCGGCCGCCATGCCCGCGAGCTCCAACTTTACATCATCGCCCGTATGTTCCACGGCGGATAAAGGGATGTCGTTCGCGCCCTGGTCAAGACTGTCGAGGGTCCCGGCTAGTTTGCCGTCTGCGTTCTTCTTGAGGTGCAGCACCAGACGCAACTTCTGCCCCTGCACGTCGAGCGTGCCGTTCCAGTCACCGGCAATGTCCTGGCTGGCTTGTGCCGCGCCCTGTGGTTCGGCCAGGGCCGGCCATAAAAGCGTTGAAGAAGCGATCGACAGCGAGCGTTCGGTTCCGGGTTGGCGATCGGGCGACTGCGCCCCGCCAGTTTGAACGCTCAGCCACATCATCGCCAGGAACAACGCGCTTGTCTTGGTCCGCATATCTCCCCCGATTCCAAGTGAAACTGAATTGTCAGCTCATGTGTGTATTGCTGTCTAGTTATAAATACGCTGCAAGAGTGAGGAAGTTACTCAGACGCGCGCGAACACCTGCCACGCGGTGCGATAGGTGTTGGCGTGTGCTTCCGCGCTGAGTTCGATGGGCCGCGAGTACCCGCCACCCGATGTCAGAATAAAAGGCGCCCCGAAGCTTCGAGCGGCTGCAAAGACCTTGCGGTCGCGATTGATAAGATGCGTGAGCGAGAGCCGGCCGAGCACGTCGGAAGCCAGAGGGTCGACGCCGGATTGATAGAAGACGATATCCGGTTTGAAGGCAAAAGCGGCGGGCAGGACTTCATCGAGCTGAATGAGGTACTCGGCATCTTCGACACCATCCGGCAAGGCAACATCAAGACAACTTCGTTTCTTGCGAAAGGGAAAATTGCTTTCGCAGTGGATGGAGAGGGTGAAGACATCGGGATCATCCTGAAATATCTCCGCGGTGCCGTCACCCTGATGGACATCGAGATCGATCACGGAGGCGCGGCGAATGAGCCCGCGCTTTCTCAAGAACTGGATTGCCACTGCAACGTCGTTGAACACGCAAAAACCGGCGCCCTCAGAACGAAACGCGTGATGGGTCCCTCCGCCGAGGGTAGCGCCCCAGCCAAGTTGCAGGGCTTCAAGAGATGCGCTGATGGTTCCGCCTACCGAAGCAAAGGCCCGTTGTACCAGAATGCTGGACCAGGGGAGACCGATGCGCCGGATGGCCACGGGCCCAAGCCGGCCAGCGGCAAACCCATTTACGTAGTCCGGATCATGTGCCAAAGCAACCGTTTCGGCTTCGGCCACGGGAGCCTGCTGCACTTGAAACAGGCTTTCATTTTCAACGATCTGGCGGAGCATGCCGTACTTCAAAACCGGGAACTTGTGGCCGTCCGGTAACGTAATTTGATATTGATCGGTGGAGAATATGCGCGGTCGATAGGTGATTTTTTGCATAACCAAAGCGTGAATATCTGGTCTATGCATTATTATAAGGATGGATGGTTTGTGACTTTAAGGAGCCGCAACTGTGCGTTTTCGGACACTGGTTTGCAGGAATGAACAGTCAGTAGCGGAAGGCACGAGCGGGAAGGCTCGGTTGGCCTTTATTTTTCAATAACTTGCCGGTACAAGTGATTTTGGCAGCAGTTGTGCATACACTATTAGTGCAATGGATATAGTTCGCGACGAATCGGTTAAGAAGAAGAAGCGCCAGAAGCAAATAGTCATGATAGTGGTGGCTGTAATTGCGGTTCTGGGCGCTACCCTGGGTATTTCCAAGATCAAACCTGCCCTGCAAGGTGTTGATTTTGGGACGGTATGGCCGGACACGGTAAAACGTGGCTCGATGCTACGGCAAGTGCGTGGCCTGGGATCATTGGTGCCAATTCCTGAAGATGTACGTCTAATCCCTGCGGAGACGGATGTACACGTGGAACGCATTCTGGTTTTACCGGGAACTCCGGTAAAACCGGATACGATCATCATGGAACTTTCCAACCCGCAAGTAGAGCAGGAAGCAATTGGCGCGGGCTTGGATCTTCGCTCTGCGCAAGCCGAGTACCACAACACAAAGGCCAAGATCGACAGCGATCTTATGAGTCTGCGCTCTGGGGCGGCAACGGTTGAAGCGGACTATGAGAATGCCAAGCGTGAAGCTGACCAGAACAGGGAATTGAGCAAGATCGGCGTGGTTTCTGCTTCGGTCTTAAAAGTTTCACTGAGCAAGGAAAAAGAACTGGCGACGCGCTACAATCTGGAGCAGGAACGAATTGCCGAAAGCACCAAAGCCATTGAGACACAGCTTGCTGTACAGCAGGCGACCATTGATCAAAAAAAGGCGTTGCTGGGGTTGAAACAGCGGCAGAAAGATTCGTTGCGGGTGAGGGCCGGCATCCCCGGAGTGTTGCAGGAGCTTTCAGTGCAAGTAGGGCAGCGCGCGGCTCAGGGAGCAATCCTGGCCAAAGTCGTGCAGCCGGAACACTTGAAGGCTGAGTTGAAAGTCCCTGAGACCCAGGCCAAGGACATTGTGGTGGGGCAGAAAGCGGAAATTGATACTCACAACGGAATTGTGGAAGGTACGGTGTCACGCATTGATCCCGCGGTGCAGGCCGGCACGGTCACCGTGGACGTGAAGCTGGATGGTCCGCCACCGAAAGGGGCGCGTCCTGACCTGAGCGTGGATGGAACGATCACGCTGGAGCGGCTGGACAACGTGCTGTATGTGGGCCGTCCGGCATTTGGACAGGAAAAGAGCACGGTCGGGATGTTCAAGATCGATGTTGAGGGAAAGACGGCAACGCGGGTGCCCGTGGAGATGGGCCGCAGTTCAGTCAACACGATAGAGATTGTACGCGGGCTGAAGGAAGGCGATCAGGTGATCCTTTCCGATATGTCGCGCTATGACACGCAGAACCAGATCAAGCTGGATAGATAGCAGCTCAAGACTAATATTCACTTTTTGAGGAGAGAACAACGTGGCGAGCGGACAAACTTTGATCAATCTGGAAAATGTTACCAAGATTTTCTACACCGATGAAGTCGAGACGCATGCGCTCTCCGGCATCCACCTGGATATCAAGAAGGGCGAGTATGTCGCCATTGCCGGACCGTCTGGGTGCGGCAAGTCAACGCTGCTCTCCATTATTGGCCTGCTGGATTCTCCCACGGACGGTTCTTATGTCCTGAACAGCCGCGCCGTGCAGGGGCTGGACTTTTCTGATCGCGCACGCATCCGCAACCAGGAGATTGGCTTCATCTTCCAGAGCTTCAATCTGATTGGCGACCTCACGGTGTATGAGAACGTCGAACTCCCACTGACGTACCGCTCCATGTCTTCTCCCGAGCGCAAGAAGCGCGTGCAGGAAGCGCTGGAGAAAGTGGGCATGGCACACCGCATGCGCCACTATCCTTCACAACTCTCCGGCGGTCAGCAACAGCGCGTTGCCGTGGCCCGCGCCCTGGGCGGATCACCCTCCATCCTGCTGGCGGACGAGCCCACCGGAAACCTGGACTCCCGCAATGGCGAGGCCGTAATGGAGTTGTTGCAGAGCCTGCACCGCGAAGGCGCAACCATCTGCATGGTGACCCACGACGCGCGCTTTGCCAAGCATGCTGAGCGCACCATCCATCTCTTTGACGGCAAGGTCGTCGAGGAGACGGAAGCGGCGCAACAGGCTGCGGAACTGGCGTAAGCGCCAACCTGCCGAACCCGACATGAAATTAAGGCAGAGGGTGAAGTGTGACTACACTCCTACAAGATGTGCGTTATGGCCTGCGCATGCTGCGCAAGTCGCCTGCGTTTACCGTGATTGCCCTCATAACGCTGGCCCTGGGGATCGGCGCCAATACGGCCATTTTCAGCATCGTGAATACGGTACTGCTGAAGCCGCTGCCGTATCGTCAGCCTGACCGGCTCATGTTCATGACGGAGATGTTTCAGACTCCGAGCGGTGAGCTGCTTGAAAGCACAACCTCGTATCCTGATTTTTTTGACTGGCGGGAAAGAGCGCACTCCTTCCAGGGAATGGCCAGCTATCATTCTGACGAAGTGACTTTGACTGGTTCATCCCAGCCTCTGCATCTTGCGGCGGCAACGGTTTCCGGTGACTTTTTCTCCGTGGTGGGAACCAAACCGCTTCTGGGGCGTGGGTTCACGCGCGATGACGAAAAGCCTGGTACGCGCGTCACGGTACTGAGCCATGAGCTTTGGCAGTCATCCTTCGGAGGTGACCCAAATGTTATTGGCCGCACCGTCATCCTGGAGCACCAGAATTTTATCGTGGTCGGCGTAATGCCCGCAGGCTATATCTTTCCTTTGGATAGCGAGGTCCCCAAGCTGTGGCGGCCACTGGCCATGGAAGCCGAATCGAGCGATCCCAAGGCCACCCCAGTGACAAGCTCAAGAGGCGCACATTTCCTCTCCGTCGCCGGTCGTCTCAAAGATGGAGTCACTATAGAGCAGGCCCGTGAGGAGATGAACGTAATTGCCAGGGCCCTGTCCGCACAATATCCAGACACCAACAAAAAGCATCCGGTAACAAAAACAGTTTCAGAGCTGGAGCATCTGGTAGGAGACACACGCCCGGCATTGGTAATGTTGCTGGTTGCAGTGGGATGTGTTTTGTTGATCGCCTGCGTGAACGTGGCCAACCTTTTGCTGGTACGAGCGAGTAAACGCGGCCGCGAGATTGCTGTTCGTACAGCCCTGGGCGCCCGCCGCGTGCGCGTGGTGGGGCAGATGCTTACGGAAAGCTTTGTGCTTGCGCTGGGGGGAGCAGCATTGGGAATCCCAATGGCGGTCTGGGCAATGAGGCTTTTCATTAGCATGAACCTCCAGGACCTTCCCAGAATTCAGGGCGCCACCATTGATGGGACGGTGCTGGGCTTTGTCTTTGGCATTACCTTATTGACCAGCCTGTTCTTTGGACTGGTGCCGGCGTTGCGCTCTTCCAGCCCAAATCTTATCGAATTCATGAAGGAAGGCCGGAGCACCACGGCTACAAAGAAGCACCAAAGATTACGGTCAGTCCTGGTGGTGGTTGAAACGGCCCTGGGGTTGTTGTTGCTTGTAACGGCGGGCCTTTTGCTAAGGAGTTTCCATAAACTTACCCAGGTCGATCCCGGATTTAACGCTTCCAACATACTTACTTTCAATTTTGATCTGCCGGAGGCGAAATATGACGAAGCCAAGCAGGTACAGTTCTATCAAGATATGCTCCCGCGCTTGCAGGCCCTGCCCGGAGTGACCGGTGCCTCCGGCATAACGCCGCTGCCATTGAGCGGCAATAACTATTCAATTTCATTTCAAATTGAGGGGCGGCCAGTGCCCAAGGCGGATGAGCCGTCCGCAGCCTTTCGTTTAGCGAGCCCAGGGTATTTCCAGACCATGGGCATTCCCATGCTCAACGGCCGCGACTTCACACAGCGGGATGTGGAGAGCTCTCCGCGTGTAACAATTATCAATGAGGCCTTTGCGCGCCGGTTTTTCCCCAATGAAAACCCAATCGGTAAGCGAATCATCCCCGGAGTGCGGCGGCATGGAGAAAACGTCCCACGCGAGATCGTGGGAATTGTTGGAAACGTCAGGCACTATTCGCTCAGTGAAAATGTTACTCCCGAATATTATCTGCCGCATGCGCAGCAGCCGTTTGCGTCATTGACTATTTGCTTAAAAACGGCCGGTGATCCTCATGCGCTTACCTCCACGGTCAGAAGCGCTGTCAACTCTCTTGATCCTGATCTGCCGCTTTTCAATATCCGTACCATGGAAGAATACATTGCAATGGCCCTGGCTACGCCTCGGTTCCATGCTTTGCTGCTGGAGGCTTTTGCCGGGCTGGCGCTTCTGCTTACGGGAATCGGCTTGTATGGAGTGATTGCATACGCCGTAGCGCAGCGGACCCATGAAATCGGCGTTCGCATGACTCTGGGCGCATCTCGGTCGCAAGTGGTGTACATGGTCCTGAGATCCGGTTTAAGACTTACAGCGATTGGAGTAGCAACGGGTGTCTTTTTGTCATTGATCGCCGCTCGCTTTGCCACTGCATTCAGCAGTTTCTTGTTCGGCGTGAAGGCGACGGACGCAGTAACCTTTGCCGCCGTAACCAGTATGGTGATGCTGGTTTCCTTGCTGGCCTGCTATATCCCGGCCTACCGCGCTTCAAAGGTCGACCCGATAATCGCTCTCCGTTACGAATAAGACCGTGATCGGTAGCAGAAGAACAAAAGCCCGCGTGTACACGGGCTTTTTCATTTTCAAAATCGATTCCTGGTAACCGGCTGCCTAGCTCGCCCCTTTCCACAAACCGTTGCAGGATATTGGCCAGAACCGCCAACATCACCAAAAGCACAATCGATTACGGGATCTCTGGACGAGCCTGACCTTGCCACATAGCGTGCGTTCGCGGCGACCTGCGCCTGCTCCAGGATGAGAGGGGCCTGCAAGATCATCTCGACGTTGGTTCCTGGCGCCAGGCTGATCTCATCACCGCGTTTCAACAGGACCGTACCCAGCCCCAGAGCAGCACCCAGTCCGGCGCCGGGCAACAAGCCGATACCAAAGCCACGATGGGCGCCAACGATAGCGCCACCGACGGCACCTGCGGCAGCCGGAGTAACAACCTTCTCCGTCTGGTCTACCGGATTCAACGTCCCGTCGTTGCCATGGGTGCGAATGTTTTTGGCGCCGGGGATGCTCTGCAGCACGCCCTGTATCGGCGCCACAAAATTGCTGGCAAAGATCAGCGTTGTGAAGCGAAAGCGGAACTCTGCAACGCGATCGACGTGGCCGGGGCGCTTATCAGCCTCTACCACGCCCTGGACCTGCGTGTGCGCAGGAATAACCACGTGATTGTCCTGGACAATGGGATAGAGAGTCTCCAGGTAGAGACCCGAGCCCGCTGTTCCCGAGGTGGTATGCAGCGGGCTCTTCAGGACCATCAACACCCGGGTCCCGGCGGGTATGGTCACGGCGGAAGGAGCCGGGACCATAGTTCCAAGTGGCAACGTGCTGGTCTCCGTTTGGGAGGCAACCCACAGTTGACTGTTCTGTACCGGCGGATCGTCAAGCCAGGGAACGGCTTGCGCAAAGGTGGTGGCGCCGGAAAACAATATCGTGGCAAGGAGTAAGAGACCTTTTGCCGAATTAAATCTGGTCATAGTTGCCCTCGTTTTTCGCTACGATGGTGACTCTATCTCCCGGTAGAATTGGTTCTCAAGCGGCAAGATGCGGCAGAAAGGAATTGCCGCAGATTGTCGTGGGGTATGATGGATAACCCCGAAAAGGAATGGCGGAACGCAAACCATGACCACCGGCAACCCGGTTGATCGTCTGGATTCCTGGAAAGAGATTGCTGCCTATCTGCGGCGCGATGTCCGCACCGTCCAACGCTGGGAGAAGAAGGAAGGGCTCCCGGTTTATCGCCACCTGCATGACAAGCTGGGATCAATCTATGCTTACCGCAATGAACTGGCGGAGTGGTTCACGACCCGGCAGCAATCGGGAGCGGCCGGCGCGATGGCGGGGCGGCAGGAGGGCCAGGCTGACAAGATCAAGCTGGCAGTTCTGCCGTTTGGCAATCTGAGTGGAGCCAAAGAAGACGACTACTTCAGCGACGGCCTCACCGAAGAGATGATCACGCAGATCACGCGGCTGCTGGCCTCAGAGCTGGCGGTGATCGCGCGCACCACGGCTGAACACTATGACTCCAGCAGCAAATCACTGGAGCTGATGAAGAAAGACCTGGGCGTGGGCTACGTTCTGGAAGGCAAGGTGAGGCGCGGCGGCAACCGCGTGCGCATCACGGCCCAGCTCATCCACTTAAAGGACCAGACACAGCTCTGGGCGGAAACCTATGAACGTGATCTGAGTGACGTGCTCAGCGTACAGGCTGACATCGCGGAAGCGATCGCGCGCGAAATTAACCTGGCCTTGAATCTTTCCGAACGCACGCGCCTCACCGATCTTCAGAAAGGGCAAGGCCGTGTGAAGCCCGCCGCCTATGATGCGTATCTGAAGGCGCGTTACAACCTGCATCAGATGACGCCTTCAGCCATCAGCAAGAGCATCGAGGATTTTGAGCACGCCATCCAGGCCGGCCAGGATTACGCTCCGGCTTATGCGGGGCTGGCCAGCGCCTACGCGCTGCTTGCCATCGCGCCGTTCGATTTTCTGCCCCCGCATGAAGCCATGCCGAAGGCGGAAAAGGCCGCGCGCAAGTCGCTGGAGCTGGATAGTTCGTTCGCCGAGGCGCACACTGCGCTGGCACTGGTCAACCATCACTACCACTGGAAGTGGAAGGAAGCGGAGGCCGGCTATGAGCAGGCCATCGATCTAAACCCTGACCACGCCGACACGCATCTCTGGTACTCATGGCTGCTGCTGGCGTTGGGAAGACGTGATGCCGCGTTCGACGAGATTGAGCAGACCATGAGTATTGTGCAGGAAACGGACCCCCACCGGCTGGTGGCCGTTCATACCACTCGCGCCGCGGCGTACTACTTTGGCCGCGAATATCAACGGGCCGTGGAAGAATGCGAGAAGGCCAAGCAGTTAGATCCAGGATACTTCATGCTGCACTTCATCGCCGGCCGCGCTTACATGCGATTGAATGAGCACGCCAAAGCGATTGCGCACCTGAAGCAGGCGAGAACGGACACGGGAGAGATGCCGCTAATGGACGCCGCGCTCGGCCTGGCTTATGCAGTGAGCGGCAAGAAAGCGGAGACAATGAAGCTGGCGGAGGCATTCAAGGCCGCTGCCAAAAAGCGCTACATCCCGCCGACCTATTTCGGAATGCTCTTTGCCGGCCTGGGCGACAAGGACAAGGCGCTGGTTTGGCTGGAAAAAGCTTTTGAAGAACGCGCCGACGGCCTGACCTGGCTAAACGTTGAACCAATGCTCGATGAGGTGCGCTCTGATCCGCGATTCCAGGACCTGATCCGCAGAATCGGGTTAATTTAGGAGCCTGAGCAGAAGATTGCTCTTGCCTGTGCTACACTCCTTTTCCGCCGCCTATGATCTACAGAATAATGATCTCCAGAATACTCGCACTACTGCTGATACTTATGCTTCCGGCCATGGCCGCCGATGAGTTCACGCTCTACGAACTCCAACCGCCAGAGACACATCAATTCGCCATTACCTATGACGTGACCGCAACGCGCGAGGGCGCACAGTTTTTCTTCAATCCGATTCGCCCAGGCTCAGTGGCGACGAAGGAACGCGTGATCGAGCGCAGCACCGGCAAGGAGCTGAAGTTTGAAGTGGTGAATGGCAAAGATGCCAAAGCAACCGGCCTGGTGCCGCCGGAGACCGCCGATAAGGCCGAGTTCATCAAGGTGCATTTGCCGGGGCCGGTGTCCAAGGGCGGCGAGACGCGCATCCGCATCTTCAAGACTTACACTGACGCCGCTTCCTACACGCTTACCGACGGGCAATTGGTCTTCGCGCGGCCGCTGGGCATCAAGCGCAATGTGGTGGCGCTGCCAAAGGGCTGGGAGCTGATTGAGTGCGCGTCGCCTGGGATCGTATCTATGGACCTCGATGGCCGTGTCCGTGTGAGTTTCCTGAATGACCGGGACGATCAACTTCCGGTGAAGATCGTTGCGCGGAGGCTGCCATGAAAAAGATAGTGTTCCTCTGGCTTGCTTTGATAGCAACAGCACTGACGGCCCAAGATGAGTCGTTTCATCGTGCCGAGCAGGACCGCGAGATCAGTTACTGGCTGCTTGATCCCGCAACGCATCAGTTTCGCATTTCACACGACTTTACGGTCACACGCGTGGGGCAAAAGTCCGTGCATAGCTTTGTGCGCAAGGGTAGCGTGGTCTCGCCTGACGCAAAGATGATTGATCTGGACTCGGGCAAGCCGCTGAAGACCTCGACAGTGACGGGAAAAGAAGTCAACGCGCTGGGATACTATCCCGAGCCGGCCGAGCCGGACTCCATCGTGGTCCAGGGAGACCTGGAGCATCCAGTGGGAGAAGGACAATCAACCCGTGTGCGCGTGCAGGAGACCTATACAGATCCAGTGGGCTATGTTTTGAAAGATGGAGAACTCATCTGGACCCGAACTCTGGGCCGGCCGCTAAACTATGTGACTCTTCCGGCCGGCTGGATGCTGACTTCAGTAAATACGCCCGCGGTGATTACGCTGGATGAAGAAGGAAGAATCAAGCTGCGGTTCATGAACACCAGAAACGGCAATCTGGCAATCGAGATTAAGGCACGAAAGCGGCCGGCGGCCAAGTAGCGAGCCAAACACGGCCGGTGACGGCTGCGCTACACGGGTCATTTGCGTCTTTGCCGTGCGACCTCATACATCACCACGGCGGCGGCCACCGAGACGTTGAGCGACGGCACTTTGCCAAGCATGGGAATCTTCACCAGGAAATCGCATTTCTTACGGACCTGTTCATGCAGGCCGTGTCCTTCGGCGCCCAGCACCAGAGCGCAATCCATCTTGTAATCAAGTTGATCGTAGAATTTGTCGCCGCGCTCATCCACTCCGACGGTCCAGATGTTGCGCGACTTCAATTCTTCCAGCGCGCGCCCAGCGTTGGTGACGCGCGCAATCGCGAGATATTCTGAAGCTCCGGCGGACGCTTTAACCACCGTTCCGGTAACGCCGGTGGCGCGTCGCTCAGGAATAATGATGCCGTCAGCGCCGGCGCCTTCCGCGGTGCGGATGATTGCGCCCAGGTTGTGCGGGTCCTCAATGCCATCCAGCAGAAGAACGAAGGTATGTTGCCCGCGCTTCCGTGCCAGTATATCTTCAACGTCGTTATACTGCTTTTCCGCCGTTACCGCGACAACGCCCTGGTGATTGGCCGCTCGGGCCAGGCGGGTCAATTGATCGCGAGGCATGGTGCGCAGCGGAACGCCCGCGGTCCGGCACAGCTGTTCGATCTTCTGGATACGGGCATCGCCACGGCCTGGCGCGATGGCCACATAGTCAAAGCCGCGCCGGCGCGCGGCCAGCGCCTCTTCCACGGCATGAATGCCAAAGATAACCATGAGATAATTCAACTCTCAGCTTGCCGATCTTAGTGTTCCAGTAATCCTGATCGCGCACAAGTAGCGTGCCGGACCCTTAATCGAAGCACGACGAACGGCAAAGCCGCTTTGCCGCCGGCAGCGGCAAACTCCAAGGCCCTTTGTGTTTGTCATGGTGCGGCTTTTAGAATACATCTGGAGACGAACTTTCGTTCACACTCGCCATGATGCACACAAAAAAGAGGCAATTTCCAGTGGTCCTCTCGATTGCCGGCCACGATCCATCGTCAGGCGCTGGGGTCACAGCTGATATCAAGACGATTGCAGCGCACGGCTGTTACGGAGTCACATGCGTGACGGCCCTGACCGTGCAATCGGCGCGTGGCGTAAGACGCGTCGATCCGACCGAAGGCAGGGTCATTGCGGAAACGCTGGAGCAGTTGATGGATGATCTGGACATCGCTGCCGTGAAGATCGGAATGCTGGGCTCGGCGGAAGCGGCAAAATCGGTGTCGGCATTTTTGAAGCGTTATGCCTTGCGGCCAGTGGTCCTTGATCCCGTCATCAGTTCGAGTTCCGGGGCAGAACTCATTTCCAGAGAAGGCCTGCAGGTATTGAAGGAGCGGATCCTCGGACGAGCCTGTGTGGTTACTCCAAACGTTGATGAAGCCGCCGCGCTCACGGGACTCACTGTAACGACGCTCGCCGAAATGCAGGTTGCCGCGTCGCGTCTGCATGAGATGGGCGCACACAGAGTCATCATCACCGGCGGACACATTGATCCGCCGCACGATTTGGTCAGCTGCGAAGACGGGCGAATCACCATTTTGAAAGGCCGAAAAATTCCTGGCCGTTCGACGCATGGAACGGGTTGCGCTTTTTCCACTGCGCTGGCCTGTAACCTGGCGCTGGGCATCGATCTGGTAGAAGCCGCGAAGGCCGCCAAACGATACGTGGAATCCGCGCTGCGCACCGCGCCCGCGCTGGGCAAGGGAATTGGGCCGGTACTTTGAATCATAGTCAATTCCGCGGAGGTTGATTGTTCTGCGGTTGCTGCGGTGAATCCGGCGGTTGTTGCGCCGGCGGTTGCTGTTGTTGCGGGCGCGTTTTCAATTCCGGCGAATTCTGCTTCGGCGGTTGATCCGACTGTGGGGCCTGAACGTTGGGTGCTTCGTCTTCCTGCGGCGGCCGGCGAAATTCCGGCGGTGTAATGTTTTTACTGGGGTTGGTTTTCGGCTCCACAACGTCACGGTTATCGCGCGTCTTCAGCGCCGGAGGCGCTCCG
>JBGPZS010000218.1:0-6670 GCA_041493865.1 Terriglobia bacterium | reverse complement strand
GCGCCGGATTGTTGTGTGTTGTCCGCTTGCGGATAAACCAGGGCAGAGAACAGAAAAACAAGAACAATGCTGCCGATCGCGTGTAATCTACCTATGAATAGTTGCATAGTTATGCTCCAGCAAAAGACAAACTATAGCAGGTTTGTAGCTGGTTTGTAGGATAGGCAAGGGCATAATAACCAGGAATCTCCACATTCTTGTCCAATCCCAAACAGAGTAACTCTGACGGGAGCCCCTCCTGTTCAATGAAAGCCGGCCTGCCCGGTACAACCCCAATAGGACGGCCTGATCTCATAGCTCTCAGGAACACCGAGTCTGGTTTTGGCGAAGCTATATCTAAAGTCCAGTCCCGGCCTGTGCCTGGAAGTCGCGACCGTGCCCCTGGTGATCTCATTCCGCGCATTCTCGGCTGCAACCCCGTTGCTCTTTTCTCTCCTGGCATTTGCGAATGGCGCTTCAGCTCTGACTTGTACGGCCACCGTGGACAAGACGGTAAAGATCTGCGCGCCGGTCAACGGCGCGACGGTCGGTTCTCCGGTAACTTTTTCCGCGGCTGCGCGTGACACGGCTCATACCGTCACCGCGATGATCATGTATATCGATTCAGTACAGAAGGCCAAGAGCACGAACGCATCTCTCAACGCAATCATCTCTCTGCCGGCCGGGAAACACGCCATCGTTGTCCGCGCATGGGATTCCACCGGCTTTTTCTTCTCCTCTTCAGAGAGCATCACCGTTTCCGCATCTCCTCCGCCGACTCCAACACCCACACCGACTCCCATTCCCACACCCACGCCGGTGCCCACGCCAACTCCTACTCCTACTCCGGCGCCGGGCGGCATCACCGCCGTGAACCACGTGATCTTCATGTTGCAGGAGAACCGCAGCTTCGATAGCTACTTTGGAATGCTCAATCCTTACCGCAAGGCACACGGCTTCAACATAGGCGACGATCACATTCAGTATGACGTGGACGGGATCGATGACAAGCTGGCCACCATCACCAATAAGAACGACGAAGGCCAGGCATTCCAGCTCTTCCATACCAGCAGCAGTTGCCTTGATGACATGAGTTCGGCCTGGCTGGAAAGCTTTGGCGATGTGAACCGCTTTAATTTCACCACCACGCGACCAATCCTGATGGATGGTTTTGTTCATACGGCTGAGGGATTCGCCAAGTCAGGTGTCGGCAGCGGTGTCTTCACGGATACGATCGGCGAACGCGCCATGGCCTTCTACCAGGATACAAGCACCACCGGCGCAGCCGAGCTGAACTATTACTACTTTATGGCCTCGCAGTTCGCGCTATCCGACCGCTGGTTTTCGCCTGTGGCCAGCAAGACCATCCCCAACCGCCTGGCGACGATGTTTGGCGGAACCACGCAGGGATATGTTTTCGATCCGGGATTTGACGATCACGCGCCGCAGCTCAATGCCAAGACCATCTTCCAGTTGCTCGATGAGAACCATGTTTCCTGGAAGATCTATTATTCCGCGCTGGACCCCAACGGCAGCCCTTCCACCACATTCAAATACTTCGGCTACAGCGGCAAGTACATCTTCCGCACCTCCAGCGGTGCGCTGGTCGTAGACGCCACGCACATCGCGCCCATCAGCCAGTTCCTGACTGACGTTCAGAACAACACACTGCCGTCGTTTGCTTATGTTGAAGCCAATTTCGGCCACGGCGATGAGCACCCCGGCTCCGGCCAGTCCATTCTTGCCGGCCAGGCGCAGATTGCGAACCTTATCAATTCACTGATGGCCAGCCCCTCATGGTCAGACTCCGCCTTGTTCTTCAGCTTTGACGAAGGCGGCGGCCCCTTCGATCACGTGCCTCCCGTGCCCGGACACACGAACCAGAACACCAGCGTCGCCCTGGCCGGTCTTGAGGGCGATATTGGGCCGATCGCCGTGAACCCTGACGGTTTCCTGCCCTGCCAGCCGGCAACCGCGGGCGTGTTCACGAACCACTGCGATCTGCGCCCAACCAGCCCTGGCGCGAACGCGGCCGACGCGGCCAATGCCGGGCACTCGGGATTTGGCGCGCAGCTCGGTTTCCGTGTGCCGAATTTTATTGTTTCGCCCTTCGCCCGGCGCCACTTTGTCGGTCATACGGCCATGGACCACACCGCCGTGATCCATTTCGTCGAACAACGGTTCAACCTGCCCGCGCTCACCAAACGTGACGCCGCACAGCCCAGCTTGCTCGACTTCTTTGATTTCGCGGGTAAGCCCTGGGCCACGCCGCCTACGGGAGTTCCAGCACCGCCGGGCGTTGGTTCAACCTGCCATCCGGCAACCATGAAGTAGCCGGCCAGTGCCATTTGGACCGGAGCAAAGTTTGGTCAGGGCAACCTTGGTCCGGGGACGGTTGGCAATTGAGCGGGCTGCGTCTTCTCCAGCGTGGAAGCAAATTTCTGGAGCGATTCGAAATAGCCCGCGGCCATATCCATTTCATTATGGCCGGCGTTCTGCGTCCAAAATGAGTGCTTGGGCGCATTGGCCAGTTCAAACATCTTTTGTCCATGCCAGAAGGGAATCACCGAATCCGCCCGGCTGTGCATGATCAGAACCGGGCTGTGCACATGGCGAATGTTCCTGGAGTTGGGAAATCTGTCGAACGGCAGCAAAGGAATTCGCGTCAGCACGCGGAAAGCGGAGACAAACGGGCTTTGCAGGACCAGTCCTGCTGACGGTCTTCGCGCCGCGATGTACACTGCCGGCCCTGTGCCAACGGACCGCCCAAAAATGATGATGCGGTCGGGAGCGGTTTTCAGGTTGACCGCAAGAAACTCGTAAGCCGCGGCTTCGTCCTCGTAAGAAGCTTTCTCGCCTGGTTTTCCTTCACTCGTGCCATATCCCTCATAGTCGTAAGCAAAGACATTGAAGCCAGCCCGGCGCAGGTCTTCCAGCCAGTAGCGATCGTCACCCAGGTCTTCTGCATTGCCATGACTCACCAGAAGCGTGAATTTGGCCGCGGGGTTGGCAAGGTAGACCGCGGAAATCTTCTTCCCGCTGGCCGTAGAGATCTTCAGCACCTCCGGCGAGTCCTGGTAAGAAGAAGGATGCGGCAGGAAGATCATGCTGTCTGAGAGAAAAAAGACAAACAGCGCGAACCCGACGTAAAGTGCAGCAATGACCAGGAGCATTCGCGTGATCAGTTTCTTCACACAAGCATCATAATTTGATGCAACAGCGTTCGAGCGGCTTGTTCCTTATTTTTCTATCTCATAGCTTCCTTCGCCTCACCGCGAACCCTACCGTTTCCCCACGGGACCTTTCGCGTGGGCTGCGGCGGCCTGCTTTTGCTCCTGGCTCGGCGACGCCGGTTCGGGGACCAGGATCTTCAAGCCCAATTCCTGTCGCAGTTCAGCCTCAAGCTTGGCCATTATGTCTTTGTTTTCTTTCAGGAACTGTTTCACGTTCTCTCGTCCCTGGCCAATGCGTTCACCTTTGTAGCTGAACCACGCGCCGGACTTTTCTACGATCTCTTTGGCCACGCCCAGGTCCAGCAAGTCGCCTTCGCGGGAAATGCCTTCGCCATACATAATATCGAATTCGGCTTCACGGAAAGGCGCGGCAGTCTTGTTCTTGACCACCTTGATTTTGGTGCGGTTGCCCACCACCATGTCGCCGTCTTTGATGGCGCCTATGCGGCGGATATCTACGCGCACGGAGGAATAAAACTTGAGCGCCCTGCCACCCGTGGTGGTTTCAGGGTTGCCGAACATCACACCGATCTTCTCCCGGATCTGGTTGATGAACACCAGGCAGGTACGCGACTTAGAGACAATGCCGGTCAGCTTGCGTAGCGCCTGTGACATCAAACGCGCCTGCAGGCCCATGTGGCTGTCTCCCATTTCGCCTTCCAGTTCGGCCTTGGGGACCAGCGCCGCCACGGAGTCCACCACCAGCACGTCAATTGCATTGGAGCGGACCAGCGCCTCGGCGATCTCCAGAGCCTGCTCGCCGTAATCAGGCTGGGCTACAAGCAGGTTATCCACGTCAACGCCGAGCTTCTTGGCGTATATGGGATCGAGCGCGTGCTCGGCGTCAACGAAGGCCGCCATGCCGCCGGTCTTTTGCGCTTCGGCGATCACCTGCAGCGCCACCGTCGTTTTGCCGCTTGATTCCGGTCCAAAGATCTCTACTACGCGTCCGCGGGGGAAGCCCCCCACGCCCAGCGCCGCGTCAAACGAGATGGACCCGGTGGAGATCACCGCGATGGGGACAATCGCCTCTTTGCTCCCCAGCCGCATGATGGAACCCTTGCCGAACTGCTTTTCGATCTGCGCGAGCGCAAGATCGATTGCCCTGGTTTTTTCCTGTCTTTCGTCAGCCATTCATCTTCTCCATGCGGCGTGTCTGTTTCTAAAAATAAACTCTCTTCGCAGTGCTGCTGGATCCCGTAACGCAGCGTTGCATTATATATTTCTATCATATGGCGAACAAAAGGGGAATTTATTTTATTGCCCCCGAAAAAAAGCTCCCGGGCCAAAAAGCCCGGGAGCAGAGCCAACAGGAACAGCTCGTTTTACCAATATGTCAGCTTTACATTGTCCAGCCAGGTCTTGTAGGCCACGTGATTGCCCCTCATGTCCATCTGGAAGGCCACGTTCAACTCATTCACGCTGGATTTCTTGGCCGGATAGGTGCGGTTTACGTAGTGCTTCACGCCATCCAGAGTGAAGGCGACATAGATAACCTGAGTGGAGTTGCGCTTGAATTCCCAGGTGAGGTGATGCCACTTGTAAGCTGCGGGCATTTTGCAGGGAATACCGGTGGACTTCCAGTTGCCGGCTGCGTTGGCCCAAACGTCCCAGTTGCCTGAGGCGATGTTGCACTCCGTGCCATAGATCCAGCGCATCTTGCCATTGGCCTGATTGGCATCAAATTCGATTGCCTGCGCGTTCTGGGGCGCTTGCAGGTAGAAATCCACGTCATAACGTAGGTTCGTGGCGCTGTTTGCGGCGCCGAGCTGCTTCCACCACAGCGCGTCGGCATAAGGTGTGCTGCTGGAGATGGAGAACACTCTGGAATTTCCGCTCAAGGAAGGGCTCTTCACGCCCGATGCGGTGCTCTCGTTTGCTCTCGGGCCGGATCCGTTCGCGCCGGCGCAGGCATCGCAACTCTCCCAGCCGGTCATTCTCTGTATCTGTGTTTTCACCGTCTGCGCAGACGAACGAAGAGATGCAGCTGTCAGGACGAACAGGGCGATCACGAGAACGGACAAGCCTTTGGTTTTGTTTTTTACAATCACTACTTTTTTACTCCAGGGGTTTGTTTTGCCGCCTCAGTTTTTCCTTTTTCCAACGGCGAAGCTGAGACTACTGGCCCATCTACTCTGCTTCAACCCTTTTCGACCGTCCCGCCGAGAAACCAGGAATCGTGGACTACTAGGTGATTACGGCGAACACTTAGTCCCAAAAACAACAAGGGCGGCTTGCTTGCCGCCCTTATCGCCGTTTTTCAGGTCGAACGCACTCTGGTCCAAAGCCGAACCCAAGCTGTCCCGAGCGGGGCGTGGAACCCCCCTCGTAGTTCTACCAGTAAGTAAGAGTTACTCTGTCCAGCCACGTTGAATAGGCGTGCATGACAGAGTCACCGTCCATCTGGAAGGCCACATTCAGCTCGTGCACGCTTGAACCCCGTGCGGGATAGCTGCGGTTCACGTAGTGGGTCACGCCATCATAGGTAAAGCCGACGAAGATAACGTTTGTGGACGTGCGCTTGAACTCCCAGGTCAGATGGTGCCACACAAATGCTGTTGGGGCCGAGCAGGCGATGCCGGTAGAGATCCAGTTCCCGGCCGCATTCCCCCAGACGTCCCAGTGGCCGCCCTTGATGTTGCACTGCGTGCCATAGATGAATTTCTTGGAGCCATTGGACTGATTGGCGTCAAATTCCAGCGCCTGAGCGACTCCCGGGTTGGTAATGTAGAAATCCACGTCATATTTGAGATTGGTGGCGCTATCAACCCCGCCAAGCTGCTTCCACCAGAGCGCGTCCGAATAAGGGTGCGTTCCGCTGATGCTGAACTTGGCGGACTTACCGTCCAGCGATGGAGACGCCTGGTTTTCGACCATGGAGTACGTGGCCACTGGTCCGTTGGCGTTTGCGCCGGCGCAGACGGTGCAGCTATCCCAGCCAGGCATCTGTTCAATATTGCTCTTGGTGACGGCGCCCGCAGGCGGAGCAGGCAAGGTCGTGGGCGGTGGCGGAGCAACGCCATTTACGGTGAGAGTCAGCGGCGTTTTAAAGAAAGCTCCCGTTGAATCCCATGCCTGTACAACCACGCTATGCTTGCCTGACGCCATGGCCACTGAGGTGTCAAGCTTGCTCGCTGAAACCAGGTAAACGCTTACGTTGTCCACATAGATTCTTATGGCTGTAATCGGACGAGTCGATGTTGCCGAGGCGACGAAGTGGACTGGGGATCCTGCTGTTGATCCGGCTGCGGGGGAGCTGACCGTGACTCCCGCGAAGGATGCGGCGGCCAACGTCAGAGTCATGATCAATAACCGAATAGCGTTTTTCACTACGTGTACTCCTTCAGAGCTAGGGTGCTTGTTCTTGAGGAGGCGAGGGTAAGGGTTGATCTACTCTGGATGTATCGGGATAGCTCTTAGTTGGATAGGGATTTGACTCTTAGCCGGAACTACGGAGG